>CAIKYI010000033.1 GCA_903831545.1 uncultured Methylobacter sp.
CGATCGTTCTATAGTTGTTCATGGCTTAAATACTCCTGCCAATAGACTTTTGCCTGTTGAATATCTTTGCTTTGGCTGTCTTTATCGCCGCCACACAGCAGTACAACGATCTCGTTGCCATGCTCCCCAAAATAAACCCTGTAGCCGGGACCGAAAAATAATCGCAGTTCACTAACACCCTCTCCGACTGGCTCACAATCCCCATAGTTGCCTTGTTGAAGGCGGGAAACGCGGGCCAGGATACGTTTTCGCCCCATAATATCCCGCAATCCGTAAAGCCACTCTGTAAAAGGTTCTTTCTCGCTATCACTGGCATAAACAATCACCTGCTTTGGCGTTGTTGCGTCTGTCACAGCTCCGCTCTCCTAGAATTGATACCACAGCGAACTATAGTTCGCAACCATATTAAATGCAACCTGATTTTAAGTTTTTCTGGGCAAACTGACTGCAAGTTACCATCACAGTCCTGTCGTCAGGAGCGACGATATTTCCCCTCAACCAGCCGCCATTTAACATAACCTTAACTTATGCGCATTAACACACAAAAACGCCCTATACCGCCGCTCCACCCAGCATTTTCATTGAATTGCACTCTCCTTTGTCTAGCGTTGTCATGTTATTTCGGATAAACATACAAAATATTGCCGGCTTTTACCTGGTCATCACCCGCCGACAAGCCTAGTTCACGGATATTGTTAATCGGTAATACAACCGCATTGGGATAAAAAACCAGCCCCTTGCGCTTTGCCAACATCATAAATTGATTATCTTGTTCAAACTGTAAACGCAGGTCTGCGACCTTTTTAAGTTGCGTCTCAAAGACCACGGATTGCAATGTTCCATAAAATGTATAGTAGCCAACACCAAGACCGATTAAGGCGGTAATCATGAAAGTACCGGCCAAAGCAATATAACTGTTTTTGTTAAAGCGCTTAGTGATAGTGTTTATTTCATCTAACTTTTTATCCGCCCCTTTTTCTATGTTGTTAAATTTTTCAATGGTCGTTTTTATACTCATTGAATTAGTGTTTAACGTCTCAATTCGGGTGATTATTTTATCAATATCGCCCAGAACACTCCCATAAAGAATATCAAGCTTTGATCGCGCTTCGCTCATCCGTATTCCTACTTGAATAGCGCTATAAAAACGTCATCGAGATTTGAATTTACGCTTTTAGCCAGCGCTTTAATCGCATACATATCTATGCAGTGTGACTTCAATTTTTGATCACCGTCATTGCCAATTGCACGGGCTTCTGCGCGGTAATCACGTTGATCAGCCAAGGCGGCGCTAATAGTGATTTTCTTTTCTGACAGCATGTTAAAGAGCTCATTTTCGAAAATAGCGGCATCAGTATTGGCAATGTAGCTTTTTGTCGCCATGGCGTAATTCACGACGGTGCCAAATTCTTCTAATACATCAATTTTGACTCGATTAAATACCACTTTTATTTTCTGTGCCGGAATGCCGAGTTTAGACAACACAGAAATCATTCTAATTGTTTCTTTGATAACTTTATCGTCTCTGGTTACAGGAATAATAAAAAAATCAAATTCGCTATGTGAATTATTAAATCGACTCATGCCTTCTAAAAATGGTGCGATATTAGAAGCACCAATATCAATAATAGCGTCATCGAGCATAGCCAATTTATTGAAGAGATCACGGAATTTTTCACCGACGATGCGCTCAACATCGACACCGAATCCCTCCGCTGTCTCGTTGATAGTTTCAATAGCAAAAATAGCTGCTTTATTCATGCGTGGTGACAGTAAATGTGTTGAGATAGTAGTTTTCCCGACAGTTCCAGAATAATTAAGTACAGCAATTTTCATGAGTTATGTTCCTTTTTTTTAAAGTTAATGTTGGTGTAATCTGACAGATCAATGTCTTGATTAGAAAAATTACGTATGTCTGCAGGCGTAAGTGATTTTTTAATACTATCATTCGAGATTAGAGACGTTGTTTCTGATTGTAGATGTTCCCCATATTTGGCTTCTCCCGTCACTTTAGTTTTCTGTGTTTCTATCTCATTATTTATGAGAATAGTTTGTGTAACATTAGCTTGTTGTTTTACAGAACAATAAGTCGTTTGTTGTCGTTCTGAATTACTGGCTATCTTTTTTTTACATCGATAAAAATAAGTCATGAAGTAAGAATAATTTACGCCTAACCCGTCTGCAATTTGTGTGTAAGTAACACCACTTTCTACACTATGCTGTATTAAATAAAAATTCTTAAATATAATTTTAGATAGCATATTCTTTTTTTTTGGGTCTTTTATCGCCGAATCTAATACAATCTTTAACTTACTATCA
>CAIKYI010000034.1 GCA_903831545.1 uncultured Methylobacter sp.
ATGCTGACCAACAAGGAGATACAGCAGCAGATTCAGATGAAACTATTTTAAATCTGGAAAAACAAATAAATCAAATGGGAGCTGCTTTTGATTACGGAAAATGACAAGAAACTGTCAGACAATGATGAAATACGCGTCGACACCGATTCAGGGCAATTGTTGCTACGTTTTGATGACAATAACATGATCACTGTGAATATGGGGATTCCCAGACACGCACCTAATGAGATTCCGTTATTGGCAGAACAGGAGTCCCGTTTTTATACGGTACGCGTCAATGACAATGAAAGAGCTTTTGGTGCAGTTTCAATGGGCAATCCACACGCGGTGATTCAGGTTTCCGATATTAAAACTGCCCAGGTAGCCGAATTGGGCAAGGCGCTGGAAAGCCACGATTTTTTTCCGGAACGGGTTAATGTCGGCTTTATGCAAGTTATCGACCGCCAACACATCAAACTACGCGTCTTTGAACGCGGTGCCGCTGAAACGCTGGCTTGTGGCAGTGGCGCCTGTGCCGCTGTAGTCATCGGTATTGAACACAATCTGCTGGATCATAACGTCACTGTTGAACTTCCGGGTGGCGTGCTAACCATCAACTGGCCGGGACGTGGCGAACCGGTTTTAATGACAGGCCCGGCCATTTCTGTTTTTGAAGGACATATAACGTTATGACAAACCAAGCAGCCGAACTTACTTCCGCCCAGGTTGAAGCTTATCTTAGACAACACCCCGAATTCTTTCATGATCATTTGAACTTGCTGGAACACATGAGCATTCCCCATCCCAGCGGCAATGCGATATCTTTGATTTCAAAGCAACTGGAAATTTTCAGGAGCCGTCATCATGACCTTGAAAATCAACTCACTGAATTGATAGACATCGCCAGAGACAACGATACTTCTGTCAATCGCATGCACAAACTGACCCTGGCACTGCTCGATGCCACGACACTGGAAGAGGCCGTTGCCAATCTTGAAGCCGTATTATCCGAATATTTTTTGATCGACTTTGTTGCCGTGCGCATCATCAAACAATGTCCTGACGGTGCAATGGAGCAATTGTTTATCGAACCCTTCAGCAAAGATCTGGAACCATTTGTTAGCGAGTTGGCGAGTAATTCACCTAAATGCGGCCGTCCTACAATAGCTCAGGCTCGGGTATTATTTGGCGACTTGGCCTTTGAAGTAAAATCCTGCGCCATTATTCCCATGGCTTTTACTGAACTGGAAGGCATTTTAGCCATTGGCAGCAGGGAAGAAGGTCGTTTCCATTACAATATGGGCAACCTGTTTTTAAACCAGATGAGCGAAATCATAGGCACCCGACTGATCACTTTGTTGCAACAAATTTAAGATGCATGCTAATGCCGAACGTGTGCTGAAGGACTTTTTCACCCAACTTACCGTCGAAGTTCGCGCTTCAATTCATACTGTAAAAAGTTACCAGAGAGACATTACGCATTTGTCCGGCTATTGCGAAGATAAAGCCATAGAGGATTGGAGCGATTTGCAGTCCACCGATATTCGCGCCCACATCGCAAGTCGCCATCGAAAAGGTCTGGGTAGCAAAAGCCTGCAACGTGAATTGTCTGCGATACGCAGCTTTTATAATTATCTGTTAAAACAAGGTTTGGTCAGCGCCAATCCTGCCCAGCCAGTTCAAGCGCCAAAACAGGCCAGAAAACTACCTAAAACCCTGGATGTAGACCAGTTATCCGGATTACTGGAAGCTGGCACCAGTTCGGTACTTGAAGTCCGCGATCTGGCCATGTTCGAATTATTCTATTCTTCAGGATTACGGCTTAGCGAACTGTCGGCACTTGATTTAAGCGATCTGGACCTGGCCGATAAAACCCTGGTTGTCCGTATTGGCAAAGGCGGTAAATCGAGAGTTTTACCGGTTGGCAGTAAAGCTATTGCAGCCATCGAAAACTGGTTAAAGTTGAGAATAATAAAACCCGGTGCCGGGGACGCCCTATTCACTTCAACCCGAGGAACACGACTCGGCCAACGCAGCATTGAATTAAGACTGGAACTGTGGTGCAAAAAAAAAGGCATTGCAGAACATATACATCCGCACATGCTAAGACACTCTTTCGCCAGCCATTTACTTGAATCCAGTCAGGATTTAAGAGCCGTTCAGGAACTGCTGGGACACAGCAACATCAGTACAACCCAGATATACACCCATCTGGACTTCCAGCATCTGGCTGAAATTTATGATAAAGCCCACCCCAGAGCCAAAAAAAACCGCTATAGCGGCCTGCTCGATAAGCAAATAACTAAAAAACCTGCTACCATGTAGCTCATTTTTTAATATAAAAAAAGTAGTGTGGGCGGGCTTTTTTGCCCACCATTCATTTAGTGAAA
>CAIKYI010000035.1 GCA_903831545.1 uncultured Methylobacter sp.
CTTGAGGAATTGCTGGGGAGTTAACTGGATCATTTAGACTAATCACTGGATTAATTGTTGGAATAACAACGCTTTGCGCAACTATAGGCAAAACAGGCGTAGTGGGTGTGATGAAAAATGGCGCAGGGCCCGTGGTGATGTTTCGTGCCGATATGGACGCTTTGCCTTTAAAAGAAGATTCTGGATTACCTTATGCCAGTACCAAAACAGGCACAACATTGGATGGCATACAAAGTTCTGTTGCTCATGTTTGTGGGCATGATGCTCATGTAACATGGCTGATTGGTGTTGCAAAAGTCATGGCAGCACAAAAAGCAAACTGGTCGGGTACGCTGATTTTAGTGGGACAACCCGCAGAAGAAGCCTATATGGGGGCAGATAAGATGGTAAAAGACGGACTGTATTCAAAAATACCCATGCCCTCGGTTGTTTTTGCTTCGCACACCAATCCTATTTGGCCAGCGGGCGCAGTTGGTTTAGGTCAAGGTCGCCGTATGGCGGGTGCTGACCAGATGAAGGTGACACTCTACGGCATAGGTGGTCACGGCTCTACCCCTCATGCGTCCAAAGACCCTATTGTCATGTCGGCACAAGCGATTATGGCGTATCAAACCATTGTCAGTCGTCGTATTGATCAAACTGAACCCGTTGTTCTGACTGTCGGATCGATTCAGGCAGGTACAGTGGGCAATATTATTCCCGACAAGGCAACAATGAACCTCAGTCTGCGCTGGTACAGTAAACCCGCTCGTGAACAACTTATTGCCATGGTCAAACAAATGACGGACGGAGTCGCGCTAGGTAATGGTATGCCTGCTGACCGTATGCCCGAATATGAAAACAATCAATCTATTACCCCCGTCATCAATGATGATGGTCTGGTTGCAACAGCACGCCCAGCGTTAGAAAAAGCACTGGGCAAAGAAAATATCTATCCAGGCATTCCTATGCAAATGGGATCGGAAGATTTTCAAATGTTAGGCGATCCTATCAAAGATGTGAAAATTCTGCATTTGGAAATCGGCGTAGCAAAACCAGCCGTTGTAAAAGCCTTTATGGAAAAAGGCACGATGCCAGCCTATGTAAATCATCATCCAAAATTCCAGGTAGAATTACCCGCTATTGCGGCAGGTGTGAAAGCGAATGCTACCGTTTTGTTGGAATTATTGAAAAAACCGTAGCTGTATATGCGCCGACGAAAGCGACGCATCAATCGTGAACGATACGCTTCGTATCTCATGCCAACGTACGCAGTGTGAATTGGTAGTTTTGGTTCGTTATAAGCCAACCCAACTACGCTACTATACGACTGGATTCCTGTGTTTAAAACACTATGTTTGCTTTCACTGCCATTGCTGTTATGCAGTAGCGTAGGATACGCTGTGCGTACCTTATCCATGAACATCTGCTATATTTTCGGTACGCACAGCGTACTAAACGGCTTAAAAACACAAGGCATTCGTTTGAGGATTAGTTTTGGCACACTGATTAGTGTACTGGATAGTTTAAGCGATTAAGAATTACAAACACTACGCCAAACCAGCAGCCATTATTGGAACGTTTAAACTATAATGACCGCCTCACATACTAAACAAGAGCAATTATGAGCGTAAGAGATAGCAACGGCACAGAACTGATCGACGGCGATTCCGTGTTAGTCATTAAAGACCTGAAAGTAAAAGGCACATCCGTTACCCTGAA
>CAIKYI010000036.1 GCA_903831545.1 uncultured Methylobacter sp.
AATCAATGTTTCAATCCACGCACCCACGCGGGGTGCGACGTCGAAGTGTCGTAGATGCTGACTTCGTAATCCCGTTTCAATCCACGCACCCACGCGGGGTGCGACTGCGGACACCTAACTAATTGAAGTTTATAGCTAAAAAACCATTAACCTGCGAATGAGTTAAATCGTCAGCAAAATACATTATAAATCACTTATCAACTAAATAAAAAACACAACAATATCAATGCACTAAAGAAAATGCGAAATCTTGATATTTTTATGTTAGCTTGTGGCTCGCATTACAGTAATAACAAGCCGTTTAAATCTAATACAGTTTTCGCTCCAATATGTTCAATACGACGCTCCCAGTTATTACCCAAATAATAAAATCTTAAGCTATCTAAAGATTCATCCATAACAGCTATCAAATCATTTTTTAATGTTGTCCATTGCGCCATATCAACCTCAATCTCAAATACCGAATACTGTACTCGCTGCCCATACATAAGACATAATCTTGCCATTCTCCGTAGCCGTTTCGGCCCGGTTTCATTTTTAAAACTCACATCATAGGTCACTAAAATCATCATGGTTTATTTCCACAAAAACGGCACATAACTATCACAATCACCCCGTAAAAAACGCGCTAATACTTGAGCTTGCAACCAAGGCAATAATCCCACCGGAACTGTTTCTTCAAACCACGGATGCATTAAGGTATCCTGTTTACGATCCTGCCAGGCCGCCAGCAGAGTTCTGCGTGGCTCATCTTTTAAAGTCACCGAACCATTCGGCCAGGTCTCAAAATCCTTACTGACCAGTTGCCGTTTATTAATCAACGACAGTACAAACCGGTCAACCATGGGTCTAAATTCTTCTGCCAAATCCAGTGCCAATGAGGGCCGGCCGCTACGTAATTGATGTAAAAAACCACTCGCCGGATCTAGCCCGGTAGTTTCTAATGCAGAACGGCAGTCATGCGTCAAAAGGGTGTAGCAAAATGATAACAACGCATTAACAGGATCAGTTGGCGGCCTACGTCGTCGGGCATCAAACTCAAAATCAGTTTGGCGTATCAAATGTTTAAACACACCAAAATACACTTGCGCAGCTTCACCTTCACGCCCCATTAAGGTATCGATAGCTTGACAATCCGCTAACTGAGCTAAACAGCGAGTCAGACGTTTTTCAGCTGTTTGCAGTTCTGAAAGCACATTGTCATCAATAATTTTTTCGCTATGGTCACGTAAATATCGTCTAATTACATAGCGCTGGTTATAAAGCGTCCCGGTCAACATGACTTGAGAAATGTCAACACTTTTATCCACATTATGCCCGGTTAAATGTTGCGTTCTTCGTAACAACACATTGCCGCTTACCGGACCTTCTACCCGCGCCAGGTATTTACCAAACATGTTTAAAAAAGTAATGGTAATGCCATTTTCTGCACAGTGCGCCATCAAATAAGGGGAAATTGTGACCTGCCCGAAGCAGACTAAACCTTGTAATTTATGAATGGGTACCCGGGCTTTGGTTTCCTTCTCCACTTTTAATACCAGGTTGTCATTATCTTTATGCAGCCAGGAGTTTTGCGTTTGAATATAAATGACGTTGCGTAGTGGGCGCATGTTTAATCCTCATTAAGCTGTTTTGCCAACCAAACGGCAGCCGATTTATGAAAACCTTTGGGATGGCATTGATCGATCAGTGAGCAAGCGTTGCATTTTTTTGCTTTATAGGCAGCTTTAGGTGTGATTTTGGTTTCCACAATTGTTCGGCAGGCTAGAATGGTTTGTGCCGTTAAGTCACGTAATTCTGCATCAAAAATGACCGGATGCCGACGACGCACTTCGCCATAAAACAATGACCCTTCCGGCACGGCTATGCCATGCATGTCTTCCAAACAAAGCGCTTGTGCGCATAGCTGTACTTCATCGGCACGGTGCGTCTTGGGCTTGCCGCGTTTATATTCAATTGGATAAGGAACTTCTGTCCCATCGGCTTGTTTATGGTATTCCACCACATCGGCAACGCCTTCAATGCACAATTCGGTATGGGCTAAACGCAAAGCCCATACGGTACGAATAGCCCCGCGTTTTTGTTGATCCGCCTGATTCACCCGTTGATGCAACACCTGCCCTTCAGCGGTGAATTGGTTTTCAGCCCAGATGTTTTCCAGTTCGATTAAGGCAAATTGCCGAGGGCAAAATAGGTAATGTTGTAAACGTGAAAGATAGATGGGCTCTAATTCCATGGGCCTAATCAAACCAAGGATTAATTATCGGAATATCCAGTGGATATTTCATAAATAATTTAGGTTTATCGAGATTGGGTACTAATGATGGACACAACTCAAGCAATTTTTTAATGCTATTGGGTGCAGATATCCAAATAGCTAAATGTTCGGTCATTAGCTGGCTCATTGCTCAAAAACCAAAATGATTTTCATATACCGTTCAATCGTCACCATTTCCCCTTCAGAAATCGATGTCAATGGCTCTGAGGTGATACGCTGATTATCTATCGCGCGAGCTTGATCAATCATGATGTCGGAAGATTGATTTAACGCATCACGCGCGGCAAGGTTGAAGCGCAACGGCTGAGCATTTGCATGAATCTGAGTTGTCAGCGGTAAAACAAGGGTGCTGGGGTGATCTATATCATTTAAATCATTACATTGCACTATAAGCGCTGGGCGTATTTTTCCTGCTTCCGTGCCTTTTGATGGATTGAAGTTAACTAAATGCACATCACCCCGTTTAAAGCCCATCTGCATTACTCGCTGCTAAGGATTGATTGATTTCCAAGCTTTGGTTAGCGCTGGCATCTTTTCTAAGCTGCCTGTGCGGCAGTGAACTGAACGCTCAAGTTTCCGGCCTTTATCATCTCTTTCTAAGCTGCCTGTGCGGCAGTGAACGGCCAGCCTGGATAGAGAGTATCCGTAGATTTTTTCTAA
>CAIKYI010000037.1 GCA_903831545.1 uncultured Methylobacter sp.
AATCTCGTCATTTGATATGCCATTTTCCAAGAGATCTTTGGCATAGATTTCTAATTTAGCCATCATTTTTTCGTAGTTCATTCTACCTCTATTAAACATAATGAGCTGGCCACCCTCATCATAAACAATAATTAACTTCTTACCGATTCCAGTATCATTAAATGTAACAGCGAAGCCCTCATCTATTAATCTTAATCTGGCTATGTATGGGTACTCTTTCATACCTCCAACTTTTCAATTATCCGCATTCAAAATGATATTTAAATCACGTGCTCCATGCAGGACTCGGATAATTTCAATGCCTTCAGAAATACGCCGGTAAAAAATGACGTACCGACCTACCGGAAAACTGCGTAACCCGGTTTCAACTTCATTACGCGCAATACCCAAGAGGGGGTCGTCAAGTAATATATGGAACTTTTTATCAATCGTTTGAATAAAGGCATCGGCTCGGATCTCGCTATCATCAGCAATATAATCCCAAATTTCAACGAGGTCAGATTTAGCCTTTGGACTTTTTACGATGATCGGCATTAGATTGTTTTTGTAGCATTGGCACGAGCCGCTCTTATTTTTCGGCCTTCCTGCTTAATTTCTTCCGGATCCCAGAGTGTCGCTTCACCGCTATTAATGCCGTCACATATATCATGCCGTAATTGATCTAACTTGGCCGCGCGTATACAGTCTTGTTGTTCCATAAGGCGTAGGGCTTCGCGAACTACTTCACTGGCCGAGGTATAAAGTCCGGATGCAACTTTCTGTCGAACCATCTCATGCAGTTGGGGGGATAAATTTACATTCATAGTCATAGTAAACTCTAAGCCATCATAAAGAGTTATTAAAAATAGCATTGTTGTCAAAACTTGGCAATGCTTGACAGGTTATTATTAATAATAGAGACTCTTGTGATCAGGCCTCCAAATATAAGAACCAAAGTCAGATTTCCATCTCTACAGAACGGCCACGTCCAGACTTGGTTCTTGGACTCTTAATAGCACCGGCAACCACTGCCGAAAGATTGTGACTGGTTTTCGCCATACTCTCACTGGACAAATGAGCGTATCGTTCAGACATACTGCTATTTGCGTGATTCAAAGCAGCCTGAACATCATAGAGACTGCCACCATTGTTCACTATCAAACTGGCCACCGTATGGCGAATATCATGTAATCTAAAGCTGGACTCAATTCCGGCCCGGCAGATAATACGCTTGAAAGCCTTGATAGGATTGACGATGGGCTGCCCCGAAACTTTCCCCGGAAATACATACGGATTGCCGTAGACCTTGGGCAGACCTTCCAGAATATCAATCGCCATTGGGTTCAAGATGACATAACGAGATTTCCCTGTTTTAGTATGAGGGACATACCACAGTTGCTTTGGACCACTCAGTTGCAGGTGCTCCCATTTCATCCCCAAACCCTCTGACCTTCTAACGCCGGTCAACAGTAACATTTTGATGTACGCCGCTGCATAGGTATTGACGTCAGCATCGGCAGCCCTAAACAAACTCCTGATTTCATCATTGTTCAAAAAACGCTGATGCTTGTTAGTATCCTCCTGAAATTTGTTGATGCCGGTGGCAGGGTTCTTCTCACAATAGCCCCACTGGATCGCCAGTGAGAAAATCCGATGTAGCAATGCCAGATGCCTATTGGCGGTTGCCGGTGACAAGGTAGTACGCAGTTGGTTGTGTTAGCCTTGTATGGCTTGCATGGATATATCAGCAAGCGGTTCATGACCAAATTTGGGGTTGAGGTAGATCTTCAATTTCGACTCATCACTTTTGATACTCCTTTTGTAGGTTCGGGCATGTGGAAGATAATGCTCCGACACGAAGCCGGAAAAGGTAATACGGTTTATGAACTCAACACGTTCTTGCCGAGGATCACGCCCTTGAGCTATCAAGGCTTTGTACTGATTGGCAATGACTCGGGCTTCATCAACCGTCAATGCGCCGAATCCTCCCGAAGCA
>CAIKYI010000038.1 GCA_903831545.1 uncultured Methylobacter sp.
ACTTTTTCTTTATTTATCGGGCATCCAGTCCGAGACTCCCGTCTTTAGGCTGCCCAATTTTTTGTTCGGGTGCTATCTTGCTTTAAATCCACAGACATCGTTTCGCAACTTAAAATCTTCAGTTTTTTCGGCAGCACCTGTAAACCATTTCCCTTTAACTTCCAAATGAGCTGCATTTTTTTGACAGTTCGATAGGTAAGGTCTTTTCTCATAAAAATTAATTAACTTTCTGATAAAGAATGGGAATTATATTGTCATATTTCATGCATTTATATTGTATTTTTTTTGCGATGTAAGTCATTGTCGAAAAAGAAAGAACTTAAATCAAATCGTTCTTGACTAGGAGTGCTTTGAAAACTATAGTGGTCATAAGTGGGAAAAAGTGGATAAAAAGGGTTTTTTTTGGAAATATGGGGATAATCTTGTTTCGAGGCATCAGTTCAATCAATCTAGACGGCAAAGGACGTCTTGCAATTCCTACCCGTTATCGGGAAGAGTTACAGGATTGTTGTGAGTGTCAAATGGTTGTGACAGTCGCAGTCAATGAACGATGCGTTGGAGAGAATGGTTGTTTGTGGTTATATCCAATGCCTGAATGGGAAAAGCTGGAGCAAACGATCAGCAAATTGCCCACTTTAAATAAAATGGCCGGCAAGTTAAGGCGGTTTGTTATTGGTAATGCATCCGAATGTGAAATGGATGGGCAGGGTCGCTTGTTGTTACCCGAAAAATTAAGAATATTTGCAGGCATAGACAAGAAAATTGTTTTGATTGGTCAGCTTAACAAGTTCGAGCTTTGGAATGAAAATGCTTGGGCAGCAAAAGAAAATGAATGGATGGATGGCGATGATAATGAGGGCTTGGAAGATTTAGGCGCCTTGTCTTTTTAATGCGGGAGATTTGTTAATGGAACATTTACCCGTTATGTTTGCGGAAGCTTTACAGCAGTTGGTTATTTATAAATCAGGTATTTATCTGGATTGTACTTTCGGCCGGGGTGGGCATAGTAAGGGAATTTTAGATCAATTAGGGCCAGAAGGCAGGTTGCTAGCTTTTGACCGGGATCTGGAGGCAATCAACTCTGATTATGCGCAGGCCATGCTTGAGGATCAAAGGTTTACGTTAATACACACACCTTTTTCGGGCCTGGAAAATATAGTGGCACGGGAAGGATTGACGGGGCAAATTGATGGGGTTCTCATGGATCTTGGTGTCTCGTCGCCTCAGTTGGATAATCCGGACAGGGGCTTTAGCTTTTTACGTGACGGTCCTCTGGATATGAGAATGGATGGCAATTCTGGTGTTACCGCTGAACAGTGGCTTGCCAGTGTTGATGAAAAAGATTTGGTTAAAGTTTTATTTGAATACGGTGAAGAGCGCTTTGCGCGTCGCATAGCACATGCAATTATCCAAAAAAGGGTTGAATCGCCAATTACAACTACTAGAGCGTTGGCAAAATTAATTGAAGAAGCAGTGCCGATAAAAGATAAATATAAGCATCCGGCAACTCGTAGTTTTCAGGCAATTCGAATTGAAATAAATAGCGAATTGGATGAGTTAAAGTCTGCTTTACAAAAGTCCGCGCGAATTTTAAAGCCAAGTGGGCGATTGGTGGTTATTTCATTTCATTCATTGGAAGACCGGATCGTTAAACGCTTTATCAGAGCTGAATCGGGTGCCAAATATAATCCGGGCAAATTACCTATTAAAGAAATAGATATAACCAAGGGCATTTTGAAAAAAATGGGTAAAGCTTTGAAAGCAGAGCGGCAGGAACTTGCTCAAAATCCAAGGGCGCGAAGTGCAATCATGCGAGTGGCCGAGAGGGTTTAAGTGGTAGCAAGTCGCTATATAGGTTTTGGCTTTCTGATATTGGTGATGTTGATTTCCGCTCTTGGCGTGATTTACAGCAAATATCAATCACGCGTTATTTTTAGCGAGATCCAAAAACAGGAAAGAGTACTGGATCAGATTGAGGTAGAGTGGGGGCAATTGCAATTGGAGTTGACAACCTTGGCTGAACAGAATCGGGTAGAGCAAGTTGCAAAGGAGCAATTGAAGTTGGTTATGCCGTTACGTGAAAAAATTGTTTATATAAAACCATAAATGATACATTTTCAAGGCAGAAAAAAGCCAACTAAGCCGGTAAGCAATTTATCGATTCGAAGAAACATCGTTGTTATTTTTATGATGGCTTGTATGACGGTTCTGGTTGGACGAGCGGTCGATTTGCAAGTGCTGCATAAGCAGTTTCTTAAAGATCAGGGCGATATGAGGCATGTCAGCGATGTGTCGGTGTCAGCTTACAGAGGCATGATAAAAGATAGAAATGGTGCGCCGCTTGCAATCAGTACACCTGTTGAGTCCATTTGGATGAATCCTCGGGAGATTGAAGCCGGAAAAGAAAATGAGCTCGGGCAAGTCGAAAAAATTTTAAATTTGCCTAAAGGCAAAGTCATTGAGCTTGTTAATGTAGATGCACATAGGCAGTTTGCTTATATTGCCCGGCAGATTAGCCCTGTAGTTGCAGATCAAGTCAAAGGATTGAAGCTTGCGGGCATATATTTTGAACGCGAGTTCAAGCGTTTTTACCCAGCTGGAGAGGTTTCGGCGCATTTGGTTGGATTTACCAACATTGATGACATCGGACAGGCCGGATTGGAGTCGGGATATGAAAAATCATTAAAAGGAACGCCAGGCAGCAAGCGGGTTATCAGGGATGGGCAGCGTCGAATTATCGAAGACGTTGAAGATATAAAAGAACCGGTTGCCGGTAAAAATCTGGATTTAAGTATTGATCAACGCATTCAGTACTTGGCCTATAGGGAATTACAGTTGGCAGTCAACCTAAACAAGGCAAAATCTGCAGCGTTAGTGGTATTGGATGCAAAAAGCGGTGAAATTCTGGCGGCAGTAAATCAGCCGTCCTTTAATCCAAATACCAGAAAGAGTTTAAAAGAAAGTCTTTATAGAAATAGATCTTTGACTGATGTATTCGAGCCTGGGTCAACAGTTAAGCCATTTGTGGTTGCTGCCGCCTTGGAGGGTGGCTACGTAAAGGCAAATGAGATTTTTGAAACCCACGGATTTTATCAGGTGGGAAGTCATGTGGTTAAGGATGTACATAATTATGGAGCACTGGATTTGACAGGAGTGTTGAAAAAATCCAGTAATGTTGCCGTAAGTCAGATGGCCTTGAGAATGCCGCCCGAATATTTTTGGGGTATTTACAATAAGCTTGGCTTTGGTGTGTCGGCTGGCTCAGGCTTCCCTGGAGAAGCTAGCGGAACATTGCTTGATTACCCGAGCTGGCATGAATTTGACAGAGCGACCTTGTCGTTTGGTTATGGCGTGAGTACATCGGCATTACAGTTGGCAAGAGCCTATACGGCATTGGCAGATGACGGAATTTTACATTCGGTTAGTTTACTAAAACGGGACGAAGATCTTGATCAGCAGAGGGTGTTTTCAGCCAAGACAGCAAAGAGAGTCAGGGCCATGCTTGAAACTGTGCTTATGAAAGATGGTACTGCTTACGAAGCCAGGGTAGACGGTTACAGTGCTGCCGGAAAAACGGGGACAGTAAAAAAAGCGGGTGCTGGTGGATATGTTGAGAAAAGTTATTTTTCTGTTTTCGCAGGAATGGCACCGGCAACTAATCCGCGTTTAATTATTGTAGTTATGGTTGATGAACCTTCTGCTGGGCAATATTACGGTGGGATAGTTTCGGCACCGGTGTTTTCGAAAGTAATGGCGGGGGCTTTAAGAGTGTTGGAGGTTGCCCCGGATCAACAGGATAACATGCCAATTCTACTGACACGGCAAGGATCATAAGTCGATGGCTTCAGGAGTGGCCATAAAGCTGAAGGATTTATTAAGCGGGCTGGCATCAGTCACGGAGACAGGTGGCATAACGATTACGGGCATGTCTTTGGATAGTCGGGCAGTAGTTCCCGGCGATGTCTTTATTGCGTTGGCAGGAGCTAAGCAACATGGGTTGGAACATTTACAACAGGCTATTGATAAAGGAGCCAGTGTAATAGTTTTTGACACTGCCGGTAATGGGCAGCAGTGGCTTAAGAAGGTTAGGGGGGAATCTGCCCTGCCAATCCCGGTAATCGGAGTTGAAAATCTGGGCTTGAAATTGGGTGAGTTGGCGGCGCGTTATTTTGCAGAGCCCTCACACTTTATGACTGTTATAGGTATTACCGGCACAAATGGCAAAACCTCATGTAGTCAGTTTTTAAGCCAAGTTCTAGATGACTGCGGAATTATAGGGACGCTTGGTTGGGGGCAGTGGGGTAAGCTCCTTAAGACTGAAAATACCACGCCAGATGCATTGGCCGTACAGAAAATATTGGCAGAATTGCTAATTAAAAAAATAAACACCGTTGCGATGGAAGTTTCTTCTCATGGTTTGGAGCAAGGTCGGGTTAACGGGGTCTGCTTTAAAGGTGCGGTATATACCAATATTAGTCGCGACCATTTGGATTATCACGGCACTATGGAGTCTTATGTAAAGGCCAAGCTGGCGTTATTGGCTACACCGGGATTGGCTTTCGCGGTAGTTAATCTGGATGATCAGTATAGCGGGCAAATTATTTCCGCCGTGCCCAAATCCGTAAAACTATGGAAATTTAGCGCAAAGGAAAAAATAGCAGACTCGGGCGAGTGCGTTAATGCGCTTAATATCCTGCATAAAGTTGATGGCATTGAGTTTGATGTGCGTTGGGTTAATCAGCTTAAACGTATAAGTGTGCCTCTTTACGGCGATTTTAATGTTGAAAATGTCCTTACAGTTTTGACAGTTATGTTGGCTTTAGGGATTTCATTGGACGAAGCAGTTACCAGACTTGGCCATATAAAACCGGTTGATGGCCGGATGGAACGCTTTGGAAGTGAGTCTGAGCCATTAATTTTTGTAGATTATGCGCATACTCCGGATGCCCTAGAAAAGGTTTTATCCAGTGTTCGCAAGCATTGCAAACAGGCGTTATGGGTAATATTTGGTTGCGGTGGCAATAGAGATCCCGGTAAACGTCCGCAAATGGGAAAAATAGCAGAGCAGTGGGCTGATCATGTGGTGATTACCGATGATAACCCACGTTACGAAAGCGGATTGGATATAGTGAATGATATTTTGGCCGGATCCAAGTCTGCAAAAGTAGAAGTTATTCAAAACAGAGAGCTGGCAATACAAAAAGTGGTAGCAACTGCGGCAATAAATGATTGCATTGTAATTGCGGGAAAAGGCCATGAGCAGTATCAGGAAAGCAATGGCGTTTATACCTATTTTAGTGACAGACAGGCTGTGATAGAGGCTTTGCAAAGGCGAAATGTATGAAAATGATGCTGAGCGAAATTGCGGTATCTTTGCAGGGGGAATTGATCGGGGATAATGCATCTGTTTCTTCTGTGAGTATAGATACAAAAACGTTAATGCCGGGACAGCTTTATGTAGCAATTAAGGGCAAAAATTTTGATGGTAACGATTTTGTTGCTGAGGCAGAGAAGGCAGGAGCGATAGCAGCGATAGTTCGGAAGGGTGTAAATGCAAACATACCTCATATCGGTGTTGACGATACTCGATTGGCATTGGCTGAGCTGGCGGGAATCTGGCGTAGAAATGTCGGACCATCATTGGCCGTCGTGGGTATTACAGGCAGTAACGGCAAGACTACTGTCAAGGAAATGGTTGCGGCAATATTGAGCGTAAACGGAGATACATTATTTACTCAGGGTAACTTGAATAATGATATTGGCGTGCCATTGACCTTATTGAGATTAAAGGAACAACATCGTTATGCAGTAATTGAGATGGGTGCAAACCATCCGGGTGAAATTGAATATAGCAGCTACTATGTGCAGGCTGACGTTGCAATCATTACCAATGTTGGAGCTGCACATATTGAAGGTTTTGGAAGTGTTGAAGGTGTGTCCAAAGCAAAAGGAGAAATAATCCAAACGCTTAAGCATGACGGTGTAGCCGTTCTTAATCGGGATGATGACTATTTTGATTACTGGCAATCGGTAGCAGGGACAAGAAAAATAGTTTCGTTTGGCCTTAATGACCAGGCAACTGTAAAGGCTCAGGCCGTCAAAACAGAGATTGTTGACAATGCGTTTGCGACAACTTTTGAATTAGTGACCGATGAAGGCGTGCTCACCGTAAATTTAAAGCTCGCAGGTCAACATAATGTCGTCAATGCATTGGCTGCAACAGCGGCATGCCGGGCACTTAAAATTGATGTGCAACAGATTAAACAGGGGCTGGAAATGGTAAAACCGGTCACAGGGCGCTTGCAGCCCTTAGTAAGTCGATTCGGTAATATAGTTATCGACGATACTTATAATGCCAATTCAGCCTCGTTGAAAGCCGGATTGGATGTGCTGGCTAGTTGTACTGGTAAACGTTGGTTGATATTAGGCGCTTTTGGTGAGTTGGGGCCTGAAAGTGTAAAAATACATAAAGAAATGGGCCATCTCATTAAGTCAAGTGGCGTGGTGCGGCTTCTGGCAACAGGAGCTGATGCAAGAAATACTGTAGATAGTTTTGGTGCGGGAGCTGAGTTTTTTAACACACAAACGGCTTTAATTGAAGTGATGAGGAAAGAGCTCAAAGGTGATGAGGTTTTATTGGTTAAGGGCTCAAGGTCACAGCGCATGGAGAATGTAGTCGCTGCTTTGGTAGAAAATTATCGTTCCGTATCGGCTCACATGTAGGAAAAATCAGGATAATAAATTAATGTTACTTTATTTTGCAGATTATTTAATGA
>CAIKYI010000039.1 GCA_903831545.1 uncultured Methylobacter sp.
GTGATAAAGCTGATGCAGATTGGATGCTGCAAGCAAAGCGCGGCGAATGCGCTTTAAAAATGGGCTTTGATGGATGTCAAGATAGGGATGAGCAAGGTAATGTATACATAATACCAATGTTTGAAAAAGAGCATATTTTGAGCTTGTGTAAAGATTATGACTGATAACAAAGCCAAGGAAGCACGGGAAGCCGCCGGAGGACTTTCGGCACGGGAAGCCGCCGAAATAGTCGGCGTTGCTACTGTAACCTGGCAAGTTTGGGAAGGCCAGACCAAGCGCAAAACAGAAATACCTTTCGCCACGCTTGAATACTTTAAGCTGGTAACTGGAACTCACCCCACGCATGTTTTAAGCGAACGTGGGGTATAACGCAAAGCTAAGGTGCTTGCTAGACGGAGGAGCAAGATAGGGAGATCCGCTACGCACCGATTTTTCGTCGTTTATTGAAAGGATAGACAATTTAACAATACCGCAAATTATCGCGGTATTTCAAAAAATCCATGAATTTTGGACATCATATGCAAGTCAGGAAGAAGTATAAAAACGCATGGACGGACGAGCAAATCGCTTTGCTCGGTACGGATACCGACAAAGCGATTGCAGCGTTGCTTGGAAAAAAGCAAAATTCTGTTGCTCACAACAGAATAAAAAGGGGAATCCCCCCAAAAGACCCCAAGCGTTCACAAAAAAACGTCTGGGAAAAGACGGAGGAAGAAGGTAGTTTAGGAAAGCTACCTGATTCAGTTATAGCAGAACGACTAGGGATAACGGTAACTTCAGTACTCTTAGCAAGGCAAAGGCGAGGTATACAGAGCTACACGTTTTCCCACAAAACAAACTGGGAAAACATGAAGGACTTACCACAGCCTGAGTTTTTCAAAGCGTTAAAAGAACTATCAGGTGGAACTTTAACTTATAAAAAATTAGCTGACATGACGTATGTCAGTTACAGCCGATGTCAAAAATGGTTTGCCAGCGGCACAGGTCAAGAGCCGCTTTGCCTTCAAATAAGGCGGCACATGTATCTTGAAGTTCTTTTTGAAAGCTAAATTACAACACACAACCCAAACCCGTCTAACTAGCGGGTTTTTTTATGCCCAAAGGAAAGCCAATGAGAACATTAAATCTCGAAGAAGCGGCAGAATTTTTAAAAATGAACCCGATCAGAATGCGTCAAAAAGCCAAACAAGGCTTAATACCCGGCAGGAAGACAGGGCGACGCTGGGTATTTATCGAAGAGCATCTTGCAGATTGGGTATCAGGTCGCTATCCTGAGCCACGGCGAGAATTGCGCGTTATTGACGGTGGCAAACTAACGGAGACAAAACAACCGTGTCAATCTACAAGCGAAAAGAAAACTGGTGGATTCAATTCACCGCACCAAATGGCGAGCGAATACAACGCTCTGCTGGGACTCAAGACAAACAACAAGCGCAAGAGCTGCACGACCGCTTAAAAGCGGATGCGTGGCGTGTTAAAAATGTGGGTGCAAAAGAACGGCATAGCTGGCAGGAGGCAGTTATCCGGTGGCTAACCGAAATGTCGCATAAAAAGAGCATTGAAACTGACAAAGTACATTTGAGATGGTTAAACACACATCTTTCAGGATTAATGCTTGATGAAATTAACAAAACTAAGCTAGATAACATCAAACAACAAAAGAAAGCGGAGGGTGCGAGTAATTCAACAGTTAATCGAATTATGTCCATCATAAGAGCCATTTTAACGCGAGCTAAAAATGACTGGGAATGGATAGATAACGTGCCCGTGTTTAAATCCTTGCCAGAACCGTCTGGAATTGTCAGATGGTTGACTGAGGATGAAGAGGCAAGGCTAATGGCAGAGCTGCCGGATCATTTAAAAGCCTTGGCAAAATTCAGTTTGGCAACCGGTTTACGCGAGTCGAATGTCACTGGCTTGAAATGGTCTCAAGTTGATATGCAGAGGCGTTGCGCTTGGATACACGCTAATCAAGCAAAAGCAGGCAAAGGCATTGCAGTGCCATTAAATGACGAAGCTATTCAAGTCATCCGTGAGCAGCTTGGCAAACATCATGAATATGTGTTCACGTATAAAAGCAATAAGATTATAGATGCCAATAACAAAGCGTGGCGCAATGCGTTAAAACGCGCAGGTATTGAAAATTTCCGCTGGCATGATTTACGGCATACTTGGGCAAGTCGTCATATTCAAAACGGAACGCCTTTACACATTTTAAAAGAGCTTGGCGGCTGGAGTGATTTGTCGATGGTATTACGCTATGCACATTTATCGAGTAAGCATCTTGAAGACTATGCGAGTAATTCAAAAACAATGCCAACGATGCTTGAGACAA
>CAIKYI010000040.1 GCA_903831545.1 uncultured Methylobacter sp.
CGATCTGCAATGATAACCACCAGCATTGATAACACTACGGCAAGAAATGCGATAGACACGGTTTCTCTTAATATCTGTCGTTGCGTTGCGGCTATTTGATCAAGCGGCATATCAGAACGAACCCATCCAACAAGACTACCGGCAATAACCGGCGCCCAAGCCTCAATATGATTGCCTTGTATAACGGGAAGTATTCCTGCTTTAACAGGAACTTCGATGCTACCGCCATGCAGCAATTCCCAACTTCCATTTTTAATATCCCGTTTTGCTTCGACAATGATATTGCCGCGTCCATTGGCAACCAAAAAACTGTCCAAATTAAGATGTGTGGTGAATTGAAAGATAGTCTGGTCAATACCGCCATAATTCCTGATGATCATATCCGACGCAAGCGCCGTCGCTAATCCGCTCGTTATTAAATAAGATTCTCTATGCGCGGCTTGAATTGCCAACTCTCCTTGTTCGTAGGCGATATAAGCACCCAAGGAAAATACCGACAATAAAGAGCCCGTTGCCCCCGCAAGCGCAAGACGAACAAAAAGACTTTTAGTTCTGGAAATCAATCGCTGCCAGAAACAGCAAATTTATCAAGTCCAAGAGCTTCGAGCGCTTGATAATCTCGCGAGTAGTCAGCCTGCACCGGTATTGGCATTTGAATGGCGTCAAAAAGTTCTGCATTAGCCGGGTCGGCGGCCAATTGCATAAAAGCGGCAACAATTTTGGAGCGAACAGCTTCCGGAATCTTGGGATTAACCGCAAGAGGATGTGGGGCGGTTTTGGGGGTGACGTATAAAACCTGTAACTGGTCATTTACATCTTTAGGTTCTCGCAGGAAAGTATTGTTGACCCCCCCACCTGCGGCAACATCACCCAACAACACGCTTCGGTATACGTTGCTATGGGTTTTAACATAATTGGGTGTAATGCTGATGTTTTGCTTGTGCAGTAGTGCCCGCATATAAAGCGAAGCGGCAAAGGCATTAGGAGCGGGGAAACTTAGAGTTTTACCTTTAAGGTCTTCCAGTGCATTGATTTCAGAGCCCTTTCTGATCACCAAAATGCCTTCAAGCATGTTTTTTGAGTCCCTGAGCAAAGGAATGTAGCCATTTTCTCGTTTAGCAACGATCATGTGATAAGGATTCATAAAGGCAAAGTCAGGTTCTCCGGTAGCCATAGCCTGCTCAAAAGCAGGGATGCTGGATTCGACATGAAGCTCGAAGGTCTGACTTGTTAGAGTTGCCAGTTTTTCAAGAACAGGAGTCCAGGCTTTATGAATAGCAACCGGCGAAAGTTGAGGTACTATATAAAAATTATATGGCTTGTTAATCTCATCTTCCCCCATGGATGGCGCTGATACTAAAATACCAACGATCAGGCACAAAACGTAACGATGATATATCAAGAATTTATTCATAATGGACTTAAAGAATGCAAGTTGGTCACAATAAAAGATACATAGCATAACTTTAAACCAATCATCAATAAAGCGTCATCTATTCCGATTTACCTGAACTTTTTTTAATGTAAATGGCAACGCGGTAAAAACAGGTAAACATGGCAAACCATACCCTGTTTTGTTAAGTGGGTGTTTTAAAAGTCAGTCACAAAGTTGTCCGCCTAAGCGATCTCGTAGGTTATCCGCTTTTCTGAATTGCTGGTTTTGCCAGCTGTCAGGCTCTGACTGATAAGCCAGGTTAAAACATTTTCCTGATTACCCAACAAGAACAGCTAACTTTATATAATAAGCCTATACTCATAGTACCAACATATGAATGAGAGTAAGGACATGAAAAACAAAGTACAATTCCAAAAAAGGCTATAGCCTGGTTGAGTTCATGAAAGATTATGGCACTGAAGAGCAGTGTCGAAAAGCGTTGTTTCAATACCGTTGGCCTCAAGGTTATATTTTCCGGAGTGTAGTGCGCAAAGTTACTGCACTTTGAAAGCACGGGTGGTTTATCAGTGCAATCGTTGTCATCATCAACATTC
>CAIKYI010000041.1 GCA_903831545.1 uncultured Methylobacter sp.
ACCAGTTGCGGGGTCAATTCACTAAGCCGTTTATCGATGACTGTTTCAATTTTGCCGACGATATCGCCACCGATTTTGTGCGCATCCAGACCGTGCTTTAATGCGGCTTTGAACCGGTCTGACTCGACCATTTCGGTAAGAGTTATTTTCATTTTTTCGGTGAACGGCTCTTTTAACGGCACCAGTGCTTCTTCGCCGCCCATCATCATCAACATTCCGCCAAAAGAGGAACCCATAATCGATGAGACCAGTCCTTCGTATACCTTCTCGTAATCGACTGCATCCAGCAAAGGCGCAAGGTTCAATAGGCCTTTGCCCTGTTGTTCCTCGGTCTCAATAAACTGCTCGATGTTGTTTGCGGTAAAAAACTGCTCCATCATCAGCTGCTTGATCGACAGTTTAAATTCCTCAAATCGGGCAGGTATGACGCCTGAACCGTATAAATAAGGCACTTTTTCAAACAGCATATAAATAGCCAACCAGTTGGTTATCGCACCGGACAGCGCAAAAAAGCCGATTGATTTGATTAATTCGGGCTGAATAGGGCTAACATAGCCGATTGCAATGATCACGACTGAGATAAAATTGGTCATGAAGCTTTTGTTGAATATTTTTTCTTTCATTTTTCTTAATTATTAAATCGGTAAGTGTGTTTCATCATTTCAGCTTTTTAATGCCAATGAATTTATTTTCGGGTGTTAATTCCATTTCAAAATAACCGTTAATGCCTTGCTTGGTCAAAAAAGATTGAACCTTGCCTGCCGGAAAAGCCACTCTTCTGCCATCATCGGCGATCACCGAAACATTTTTGGCAACCCCCTGGTAAACTTTTAAGTATTGGTCGTAGGACAGGTTTAGTGTAAAGCGGATGGTTTGATGTTGGATCATGATGATCACTAACTTAAAACAGAAAAACAATGCCTCATGAAGACACGCAGAGTTGTTTTTCGTGTCTTCATGAGTTTATGCTTTTAAATGAATTAACGATTGTTTTGCAACGCAGCAATACGCTCTTCGAGTGGCGGATGGCTCATGAACAACTTGCTGACACCTCCACCGTTAATACCAAAGGCCGCCAATTGACCAGGCAGGGCTTCTGCTTCATGTCCGCGTTGTAAGGCACGTAGAGCGCCGATCATTTTTTCCGATCCAGCCAATTTTGCCCCCCCGGCATCCGCCTTAAATTCCCGGTATCGGGAAAACCACATGACCAGCATAGAAGCCAGTATCCCTAATACCACTTGAGCCGCAATCTGGGTGATGTAATAGGCAGGCCCGTAACCGCGTTCGGTTTTAAAGACCACCCGGTCGACAACATGACCGATGATCGTCGCAAAAAAGTAAACAAAGGTGTTTACCACGCCCTGCATTAAGGCCATTGTCACCATATCGCCGTTCGCAACATGACTGATTTCATGGCCGACTACTGCTTCGACTTCATCTGCACTCATGTTTTGCAGCAAACCCGAGCTGACCGCAACCAAGGCATTGTTTTTGCTCATGCCTGTAGCAAAGGCATTGGCGTCTGAGGTCTGGAATATGCCGACTTCCGGCATGCCGATGTCCGCCTGCTTGGCAAGCTTGGCCACGATATCAACCAGCCACTGCTCGGTTTGATTTTGAGGCTGTTCAATGACATATACGCCCATGGCCTTTTTTGCGGACCATTTGGACATCGCCAGAGAAATA
>CAIKYI010000042.1 GCA_903831545.1 uncultured Methylobacter sp.
ATGATTTTTTGAATGTGATAAATAATGCTTTACCTAAGCCATCATCCTAAAATCAGCAAAAACTGGCATATACTTCAGTGGCTTGGCCATCAATAAAAACACACACACTATTCCAAAGGCACTCATGAAAAAATTGGCAACGTTTTTTATTACAGGACGCACTTTAATCCTGATATTGATTATGGTACTTGGCGTTAATGCTATGACCTACGCTGAACCGGTCAGGTCATCAGCCGAGCAACAAAGTACCTCGCCAGACATTGAGGTGTTTGTTCGCAATGGTTGTCCGCACTGCGCCAAAGCCGAGCTGTTTTTAAAATCGCTTAAACAGGAACAACCATCATTGAACATCGTCATTCGTGATGTCGTTCAAGAGCCAGCCGCTATGGAGCGCTTGCAACAGCTTGCCAAAAGTCAGGCTGCAGGTACCGTAAGAGTGCCCGCTTTTCAAGTGGGAGGAGAATTACTGATAGGTTATGCGGATGAACTAACAACGGGACTGCTTATTCGCAACGCTTTAACTCTGGAGCAAACAAAATCCCCCGCAAAGGCCAATCAAACTACAGCCGGTAGCTGTGAAGCAGAAACAGCCTTGTCTTGCGAAGCCCCTGCGCAACAGCCAATAAAAACCGGGCAAACCTTTGTCCTGGATTTTTTAGGCTACCGGTTATCCCTGGAGCAGATTGGCTTACCGTTATTCACCCTGGCCATGGGCTTGCTGGACGGTTTCAATCCTTGTTCGATGTGGGTATTGATTCTTATGATTTCGCTGCTCGCCTCCATGAAAAACCGGCTGCGAATGCTCGCAATTGCCGGTACCTTTATTGCCGTGGAAGGTATCGCTTATTTTATTTTCATGGCCGCCTGGCTCAATCTTTTTTTACTTATCGGTCTATCCCGCATTTCGGAGCTCCTCATTGCACTGATTGCCTTGCTGGCAGGGATTATCAATCTTAAAGACATCCGGATTTACGGCAAAGTCGTATCGCTGTCGATTCCGGATGCCGCCAAACCGGGGATTTATGCCCGAATCCGCGGGATTCTCCAGGCGCAAAATATTGTCGGCGCCTTGATTGGAGCAGTGGTACTCGCCGTTTTAGTGCAGGTCGTCGAGTTTATGTGTACCTCGGGGTTTCCTGCGCTGTACACAAGAATTCTGACCCTGCAACACTTAAACAAGATGAGCTATTACGGCTATTTGCTACTTTACAATGCAGCTTATATGTTCGATGACATGATTATTTTAACGATTGGCATCATCACCCTTAGCCAACGCAGGCTTCAGGAAAAAGAAGGGCACTGGCTTAAATTAATCAGCGGTCTGGTGATGATTGGACTGGGGATGTATTTGATCATCTATCCCATGATCACAAATTAACGATGCATTTAAATATCGTAGGTCGTGTTAGCGATAGCGTAACTCGACAATTGAAGCAATATGTTGAGTTGCGGCTGGCGCCTGACACAACCTACACTGCTATCCTATGATCAAAAATTAAAGGGGTACGAGAGCTTATGCTTTATCAAGTTGAGCAATCGCTTCTTCGCAGCTGATGATATTTTCCTTGTTGGTAAGGATATAGTTAGCCAGTCGTTCAATGGCTTTCCAATAAACCGGCGAGCTTATAAACTCAAAGGCCTGGTTAAATAACTGAGCTAACTTTTCCTGGTGGCGACTTCTATCGGCGATAAAAATATCCAGATATTCATAGACCTTGTTAAGGTCAGATGTGCCGCCGTAATTATACAAGGCATGGATGTTAACCAATTGCCGGTTAAACAGTTCATTATCACGAAGCGCTACATGTTTTGCTTCGGCAAGGGGACCAATCAATAAATTAATCATGTCCGCTTCAAAAGCAGTCTGGTAGGCATCGTCCTGCTCGTTAACCGAGAAATAATTGGCGCTTTCAAGCAACGCAACCGGCAGCGATTGAATCAGATGACCGCCCTCCAAAACTGCGGAAAACGTATCAACACCCGAGGTAACGGCATTGAAATTGGGG
>CAIKYI010000043.1 GCA_903831545.1 uncultured Methylobacter sp.
AAAATGCCAGTTATCGTTATTGCCACTGGTTCAACGATTTTGGCGAGGCGTTATGCCGATCTTTTTTACCAATATCAAGCCAAAATAACGACCGGAAACCAACCGCAGCGAGTCGAAATCCTGAATAATTGGGTGCGTCTTCGACACTCCGTTTTGTTTTTTTATAGCACAGCTTTCGCTTCAAACCTTAACTGCTCTGATCAGGCGTTATTTTTGAGTTAAACCGCAGAGAATTTACCATAGCCCAGCAATACAATAGATTCTCATAGTCAAAAAACTAATGATATTACCCATTGGGCAAATAATTTTTGAATATTTTAAACATTCAACTAGAATTAATTATGACTACATTACAGCAGTCAAACATCAAGTAATCGTTCAAAAGTAAATTAACATTATGGTAATGATTACGAAGTATCACGCAGGCTTGAAGGATCATTTTTAGCTTTGTAAACTTCGTATATCACCAGACGGCTGTCCGAGAAAAGAAAATAAACTGCGAAATAGCTATTTTGGCCGTGTTTTCTGCTCATTTTCGTTTAATAGAACAACTATTTGCCTTAAATGACCAAAAAATCTGACTTAAAATAGCTTCTCCTCGCTACGGTTACTATGCTCGGACAGTCTGGCACTCAGTCGATCTGATTTTGTCCGATGCTATATCAGTAATTTCAGGTTTATAGCGCTAATTTTACCTAACATATCAATGCTGACTAAGTACTAGTACTTTTTGATTAAAGACTTTTGACCAATCACTCAACAATCACCGATTTTTTAATCATTAGGATACCGAAAATGATAAAAGAACGAATGACTAAAAAAGCTCAAAGCCGTTTTCCAACTGTAGCATGTCTTGGCGTTGCCTTACTTGCCGCCAGTGGACAAATCAACGCTCAAGATTTGGTTGATGATCAGGGTGTTCCTATTACCGCAGAGAAGAAATATAGCTTTGGAGAAGTGGTCACTGAATCGGTGACAGGGGATGTATACTCCGACGAAGCGGCTGCAAATTGGCAAGATCTTTCCTACAGCAACCTATTCAGCGCAGGCTGGGACAAAGCGTGGTCCAGTCCTCCGAATGGCGGTGGCGGCGCGCCGCGTCAGGGTTGGTTAAACGCCTATGATGGTGTCTTTTTCCGGCTAAGTATTAATATCTTCGGCTGGCAGCACGGCAATGGCGGCGACGGCTATAGCAACAATATCGTAAGCTATACGCCACTCAACCAGCGCATGGAAATTCAAACCAACATTCCAGTCATCGCCTCAAGCCAAGGGGTCTCCGGCAGAGAGACTAATTTTGGCGACTTTGTAATTACCCCCCGTATCATTCTTTCCGAATCCAAGAATGTCACGCAAACCTTCAATCTGAACTTCCGCACCACCACAGGAGACGTTTTCAACGGTAATCATGTTGCATCCATAGCACCACAATATCAGTTTTGGGCCAACTCGTGGAAGGGTCTCGTAGTCCGAGGCGGCGCGGGCTTTACAGTTCCGTATAGTGGCGATATTAACAGAGCTGGCGCACGCTCAACGTTTGATGCCAATCTGGCTGTGGGCTATTATTTTACCCCGCAT
>CAIKYI010000044.1 GCA_903831545.1 uncultured Methylobacter sp.
AAACAGCGGTATTAATTGAAACGCTGACTGCCTTAGGTGCAACTGTACGTTGGTCATCTTGCAATATTTTTTCTACACAAGACCATGCGGCAGCAGCAATGGCTGCAGTTGGTATTCCGGTATTTGCCTGGAAAGGCGAAACAGAAGAAGAAGCTGAGTGGTGTATCGCTCAAACAATTGATGGTCTTGATGGCTGGCGCCCAAACATGATTCTGGATGATGGCGGTGACTTAACCGTTATGATGCATGAAAAATATCCTGAATTAATGGCTGATATAAAAGGCTTGTCTGAAGAAACCACTACCGGCGTCTTGCGACTGTATGAAATGGTCGCCAAAGGCACATTAAAAGTTCCAGCCTTTAATGTTAACGATTCAGTTACAAAATCTAAATTCGATAACCTTTACGGTTGCCGTGAATCGCTGGTTGACGGTATTAAACGCGCTACCGACGTAATGATCGCTGGAAAAGTAGCGGTCGTCTGCGGTTATGGTGATGTTGGTAAAGGTTGTGCACAATCGCTGCGTGGCTTGGGAGCAATCGTTTTAATTACTGAAATTGACCCGATTTGCGCTTTGCAAGCATCGATGGAAGGCTATCGCGTCGTTACTATGGAAGAAGCAGCGCCACTGGCCAATATTTTTGTTACCGCAACCGGTAACTTTAATATCATTACTCATGAGCACATGGTTGCCATGAGAGACCAGGCGATTGTTTGCAATATCGGTCATTTTGATGCGGAAATAGACATCGCCTCCTTGCGTCAATACACTTGGGAAAATATCAAACCTCAAGTTGATCATGTTATCTTTCCTGATGGAAAACGCCTGATCATCCTGGCCGAAGGTCGTTTGGTTAATCTGGGTTGTGGTACAGGCCATCCAAGTTTTGTAATGTCCAACTCGTTTTGCAATCAGGTTTTGGCACAAATGGAACTTTGGGCAAATGCTGCACAGTATGAAAACAAGGTTTATATTTTGCCTAAAATACTGGACGAAAAAGTCGCAAGATCGCATCTTAAACAACTGGGCGTGAACTTGACGGTATTAACCGAAGCGCAAGCCAAGTACATCAACGTTCCTCTTGAAGGGCCATTCAAAGCCGATCATTATAGATATTGATTAATCATCGTTTCCACGGTATGCGTGGGAATGCGTCCCGTGTCGAATATGCGCCACGGGACACAATGAGTCTACAGCTTTATCTCGGCAGAAGCCCAGGGAACGATGCATTTTAAATTCCCGTAGGTGAGACCCAAAATGCAATCACAAAAAAACCATCCCCAACTGTTCAGTTTTGAATTTTATCCACCAAAAACCGAAGAAGGCGTAGCAAATTTGCAGCTTGTTCATAGCAAACTGGCGCAAATTGATCCTGACTTCTTTTCTGTTACCTTCGGCGCCGGCGGATCGACCCGCGATAAAACGTTTACTACGGTAGTCGATATTCAAGCCAAAGGCATCACGGCCGCACCTCATTTATCCTGTGTAGCCTCAACAAAAGCCAATATTAGCGCTATCCTGAAAGATTATCAGAATCATGGCATCACTAAAATAGTCGCCTTGAGAGGTGATTTGCCTTCCGCGATGATGTCAGCAGGTGAATTTCGCTATGCCAATGAATTGGTGGAATTTATTCGCCTTGAAACGGGCGATTATTTTTATATTCACGTTGCCGCTTATCAAGAA
>CAIKYI010000045.1 GCA_903831545.1 uncultured Methylobacter sp.
GGATTTATATAAAGAAATTGTTGATTTATGAAAATATAGTTAATGTGTATTTTTATAAATCAAATATACTTTCTTTTTTCTTTTGCTCAATGGCTTCCGTAGGCTTTAAATATGCATTTAAAAGATTATCCATCAACTTTAAAACTAAAACTAAGCATATTAAACAGGACTGATATCTTCTGTTAGTTCCAAGGATGAAATGACCTTGCGTTGGCATGCGTTTAGTTAAATACACGTCAAAGATATAAAATACATTTAAGTTAACGCCAAAATATCTAAACTATCTTTAATTTATTCTCCCGCAAACGTTTTCGACCGTATACTGTAGTCCGAAAAAAGCTACGGTAGCGCCTGTTTATGTGTTTTTGACGGTTTTTGTTGGAATGTTTTTGTGATCCGGGATATGGATTGATGTTATTGCATAATCGGCACAGCTATACTCGGGTTTTCAAAAAGATTCATGACATGTGCTCCTGACTTATCGTGGCGGGTAGGGGTAGTTCGGGATAAGCGGACTCGATAGTGTGAAGTGCATGCTGCATGTGGGCTAAGCAGGACTGGACCTGATAATTAACAATGTGTAATCAATCTCTATTGAAAAAATGGACGATAGAGGTCATTCACTGTGTTCCTTTTGGGATGTTTTCTGCAGCTGTCATCCTTGCATGTCCGGTGGAATGGAATATTTGTGATTTCCAATAAAAGTTAAATGTTTGGTTAACATAATTTGATTTTTAGTCAGTTAGTCGCGAAAGGCAATGTCCGCCGCGATATTGGCGTGAAAATTGTTTGAGAGTTAAAGGGAAATATATTAATTTTGCCAAAATATTTTAAAAATTAAATTCTTAAAAAAAAATGTATGAAAATATTAAATTGGTTTTTAATGGCTACTGTAGTCGCATTTGCTTCTTTCTTTACGTCCTGTACTACTGATGAACTGACATCGGTGAACATCTCTTTAGAGTCTGCAACAATATCTTCCGGAGCATCTGTTAATGGCCAAATCACAGCTTTGGATAAACTTGAAACAGTTACTTTATTAAACGCTTCAGGTTCAACAGTTGCCGGCTGGCCGGTTACTTCTTTCAAAGCCCTTCCGATTCTTAAATCTGAAACTGATGGTCTTTATACTATCTTAATTACAGGTTTAGCCGATGGTGATTATACCTTAAGAGCAACTGATAAAAGCGCTGTAGAAAGCAATGTTACATTTACGGTGGGTGCTGTAGGTACATTAAAAACTCTTGCCAACGCAACTACTATCTTTTGTACTTTAGCTGATGGTTCTAATAACTCAACCTGTGCCAGTGCCGACGGAACTACTTATGCTGCTGGTTCTGCTTCGGCCACACAACAGGCTGATATTGACTTCGTGTATTTTAATGCAAGTGGAAGTACTTTGGCTATCTATGCTCCAAGTGCAGTGCCTTCGGCTTTAAAAAGCACTTTTGCTAATTGGTCGGTAAAAAATGAAACCCGCTTTGCTAAAACTACCAGCGTAAGCTTTACTACTGCAACTTATGCTGATGTAAAAGTGGCGGCTGATGCAGCATCGGTGTCAAGTGTTACTGCTCTTGCAGCTAATGATGTTGTAGTGTTTAAAACAGCAGCCGGTAAAGTTGGTATCTTCAAAGTAAACAGCATTACTTCTGGTTTCCTGGCTACAGACAATGTGAAAATCAATATCAAGGTACAACAATAATATTTTGATCATTTAAATTATCCCTCGTAGAGACGCAATGCATTGCGTCTCTACTTGTTTTATCCCATAGCGTCTCTACACATCGCATCATCCATCGTCATCGTGTCAATCGCATTTGCCGTCATTGTATAATTCACCCC
>CAIKYI010000046.1 GCA_903831545.1 uncultured Methylobacter sp.
ATCGAAAACCAACGGCGGTCGTGGTTGATTTCGTTGGTTCAAGTCGCGTTGGTTTTGGCCGCGGCGTTTAGTTTCGCGTTTGCTATTCAAAACTGCCGCAGTTTGATCCAGCAGTTCTTGCAACTCCGATTCTGACTTGTGTTCCAATTCGTGCATGATGATTACCTCGTTAATAGTATGTCTATAAGTGCCGCCGCAAATGTGTAGCATCTACAATCAGCGGCGGCAGTGTTAATGGGTGCCCAGTAAGTGCGTGTTTTAAAAGTCAGTCACAAAGTCGTCCGAGCATTAAATTTATCATTGCGATGTGAATAAATGCAGTACTGGACTCGGTCAGCAATTCATAATCTTTACTCAATCGACGGTAGCGATAAAGCCAAGCGAAAGTTCTTTCAACCACCCAGCGGCGCGGCAATAATTGAAAACCCTTAGCGGCATCTGAGCGTAAAATCGTCTCCAAAACAATGTGGAAGCGTTGCGCGACCCAGTCCATCAGCTTCGGACCTCGATAGCCGCCATCAACCCAAATACGACGCATTTTCTTGCAACCTCCTGTAAATGCCTTAAAAATTAGCTTTGCCCCATCCCGCTCTTGAACCGCCGCTGCCGTTACCACCACGACCATAATCAACCCCAGTGTATCCACAAGAATGTGACGTTTTCGACCTTGAATTTGTTTGCCAGCGTCATAGCCTTTAGTGCCCGCTAAAGTAGTTGTTTTAACACTTTGACTATCAATAGACCCTGCGGTTAGATGCTTATGTCGCCCTGCTTTCTGTCTAACCCAAGCACGCAACGTGTCGTGAATACGCTGCCATATTCCATTTTTGGTCCAGCTTCGATAATAACCGTACACGGTTTGCCATGCTGGAAATTCATGGGGTAACAAGCGCCAAGCGCACCCACTTCGAACAATATACAGAATCGCGTTAATAAGCTTCCTTAACCTTACACGTCGCGGACGTCCTCCTGGCAATGCACTGGGTAATAAAGGGCTAATAAGCGTCCATTTTTTATCGTTCAAGTCTGTCGGGTAACGTTTTACTTTTAAGCTCTGCTTCTTTTTCGTCATGCCAAATATGATTATTTTCACATATTAGCGATTTTTGATACTTTTAAAACAATCACTTACAAGGCACGTAATATAAACCATTTCACCGTACTTGATGGATAAGGTATTCATCAGGATTAATGTGTCGCAAAAGCTGGGCGAGTGCCAAAACATGGAAGCTTCACTTGCAGTGCAATTTCGGCAAGTATTCATTTACTACGACTTACATTCGCTTGTCTTGAATCCTTGCAATACCAAGCAAAAAAGTTAACTGGCTAAGTCTTTTTGTTGATAAACCATTTTGGTCCACGGTCACTGCGACTAGATATATGGACTTGCTTCCGGCAACCGGCGCAGAGAAGTAATCGATTTGTGGTTTCCATTGTTGGCTTTTGATTTCGCCAACGTAATAAGTTCGACACGACTCCAGGGAAGGATGCGGTAGAATTGCGTCTGGAACAGCAATTGGGAACTGATTGATCATGAAATACGTGCTCTGCACGCGTGCACAGGACGGAGTGGAGCGTGGTATCGGGTTTAAACGGCAAGGTTTTGGACGGTGTCGTATAGTTTTTATTGGCGTGTATTTTTTTCCGCATCCTCAATACTTCCGCCAAGTTTATTCTTAACCGTTTTAAGCCAATTTACTGACCAATATATTGTCAATATGACGATGGATTTTAGCCACAGGAAATTATAGCTGGTGAGAAGGGTTTATTGTATTTTCCGGCATATTTTGGCGGATTTTGGTTAGCTTTAACATTTTAGGACAGATATAATAAAAGTCCGTTTAACCGATGCTTGAAATAAAGAGGAAAGTATGAATATTTTATTAACAGGTGGCGCCGGATTTATTGGTTCGCATACAGCTGATCTTCTTATTGAAAAAGGTCATAAAGTACGCATTCTAGATTTACTTGATCCGCAAGTGCACGGTGAAAATGCAAATTTTCCAGATTACCTTCATCCTGATATCGAAAAAATATACGGTGATGTTTGTCAAATGCAGGATGTTGACAAAGCGCTAAAAGGTATCGACGCGGTATACCATTTCGCGGCACTGACGGGCGTGGGTCAGAGCATGTACGATATGCGTAATTATGTCCATACCAATTGTATAGGTACGGTGACATTGCTGGAATCGATTGTCAAAAAAAAAATTAAATTAAAACATTTTATTTTGGCTTCATCGCGTGCAGTTTATGGAGAAGGTACTCATAGTTGTTCTGAGCATGGTACTATTTATCCTTCGCTTCGTCTGCGCGAGGATTTAGGTAAAGGGGTATTTCATCAGCTCTGTCCTCGCTGTAAAAAAATCCTTCTTCCAGTTCCTACAATGGAGGAGCGGCCCTTGAATCCACTCTCAGTTTATGCCGAAACAAAAAAACATCAGGAGGATTACTGCCGCTATGTTGCTAATACTTTTGGTATTCCAGTAACCATTTTGCGATATTTTAATGTTTATGGTTCCAGGCAGTCATTAAAAAATCCCTATACTGGTGTGGTCTCCATTTTTTATAACCGAATTATGGCAAATCAAGCTCTTTCTCTTTATGAACAAGGTAAGCCTGGCAGGGATTTTGTCCATGTTAATGATGTAGCCAAAGCTAATGTGCTGGCTTTAGAAAATAACACAGACTCTCCATCCACCTTTAATGTGGGTAGTGGTAACAATGTCACCATTAAAGATGTTGCCAATGCCTTAGCTAAAGCTTGCCATAAAAGAGTGGAAATGCTCAATCTAGGTGAGTTTCGTCAAGGGGATATATTTTCCTGTTTTGCCGATTTGAGACAAGCTAACCAAAAATTAAAATATTCTCCTACGGTTTCACTTGAGCAAGGGATGCAGGAATTTGTTCAATGGGCAGTTACCCAGGAGTCTTTCGATGGATATGAAAAAACGGTAAATGAACTGGAGAAATATGGCCTTTTTGGAAGAACAGGGAAATCATAATGCCTCGACGAAAACGCATATTGTTTTTTGCTGAAGCAGTGACACTTGCCCATATCACAAGGCCTCTTGTTTTGGCGCAGTCACTGGATCCCAAACGTTATGAAGTTCATTTTGCCTGTGCTGAAGGATTTGATTTTGTTTTTCCCGAAGACTCTAGTATCTGCAGATGGCTTATTCACAGTATTCCAAGCAAGCAATTTATAAAGGCTTTGGCATCTGGTGGTAGATTTTATGATAAAAGGACGCTTTCAGACTATATTAGTGAAGATATCGCTCTTCTCGAAAAATTAAAACCCGATTTAGTTGTAGGAGATTTTAGACTTTCTTTGGCAGTTAGTGCGCCTTTATGCAATGTGCCTTATGTTGCTTTAACCAATGCGCATTGGAGTCCTTATAGTCAGAAAAGTTATCCATTACCCGATCACCCTTTAACAAAATTTCTGGGTTACAAACTGACTAATTTTCTGTTTCAATTAATACGTCCAATCATTTTTAAATATCATTCATGGCCACATAATCAATTAAGGCTTGAACA
>CAIKYI010000047.1 GCA_903831545.1 uncultured Methylobacter sp.
TAAACCGGGACTCGGAGCGCATGGTGATGAGTGATATCGTTTACGGCGCCGCCGCGCACAAGGGCTGGGTGTTAAACAAAAATCCAACCGACAAGGAAAAACGCTTTTGTAAAAAAATAGGCTTGGAAATTGTTGATGCGGATGTTGCCGATTTATTAGAGGCTGTTCAATGAGCCGGACTTGCCTGATTCAATTGAAAATCATTATTTCTGACAGTGTTAAGCGCTATAAAAGTACATGGTCAACTAAAAGTTTTATCAAATAACTTGTTTAATTCTCTTGCTGGTGATCGCAGTGAGTCATGTTCGGAAACCCGAAAATATGAGTGAGCAGAGTTGAAGCTGCTGTCATTCAAACACTAAATTCCAGGTGTAGATAAAGTGCGTGCAATGCTTGCCTGGCAGTCCAAGCTTGCTAGTTGTTTAGTGAGTGAATATACTAGCCAGGTTAAATTTACTTCAGGTATTCATGGACTGTCGTCCACAGAATTGAAACGGGAAGTTGGTGCGTTTACTTTATAGGAGTAAACAATGCCTGCGCTGCCCCCGCAACGGTAAATAAGTAAAAGGTTTGCAAACGCCACTGTGTGAAGCATGGGAAGGCGCAAGCCCCGAAAGTTAAAGTTTGGCTTTCAACTTATGAGCCCGGAGACCGGCCTGTAGTGATAATTAAATTTGTGCGCGGAGGGCGCTCAGATGGAATGCTCTCCTTGCGTGTCCGTCTTGTTTTTCTCCCCGTACAGATTATTTCCGCAGGCAACGTATGTCATAGGTTACGCTGTTTGTTTTGCTGTCTCTTTTTCCGGAGAAATCACATGCCATCATCACCTGTTTTGCTTGAAACTGCACAAGCTCAAACTCAGTCTAAAGCTTCAAAATCCGACTTTTTACCGATAATGGTTTCCGGATTGCTTGGTTTGATACTTTTGTATGCGGCCGGGTTTTCCGACATAGCTCCTCTCCATAATGCTGCACATGATGGTCGACATTCCGCCAGTTTCCCGTGCCATTAATGTTTAATCTGACTACCTTCAGAGAGCTTGTTACTGCTGCTCTCTGGACGGGCTTATTGGCGGGATTGTTACTGACAGCCATTCAGCAAATTCAAGTCATTCCTGCTTTGCTTAAAGCCGAAGTTTATGAGCAAAACGCCACTGTAGTTCCCGATGCTGGCACTAGCCATGAACATTCTGCCTGGCAACCGGAAAACGGTTGGGAGCGAACGTTCTTTACCACGGTTGCCAATATCAGCCTTGGGGTTGGTTTTGCTCTGTTAATGGGTGCAATCATGCATTTACGCACTAGACCCGACAATTGGCGGATCGGTTTATTGTGGGGATTGGCCGGATATCTAACTTTTTTTGTTGCGCCTTCGTTGGGCTTGCCGCCTGAAGTTCCGGGTACGGAAGCCGCTAATCTGGAAGACCGACAAACCTGGTGGCTAATAACGGTTCTTGATACAGGCTTTGGACTTTGGCTGCTTGCTTTTGCCAAAACCAGAACCAACCAGTTTTTTGGTGCGGTTTTACTTGCAGCACCTCATTTAATTGGTGCACCGCAGCCTGAAGTTCCGTCCAGCGCTGCACCTGCAGAATTAGCGCACTCTTTTATCACCGCTACGGTGTTTGCCAACGCTGTTTTTTGGCTGGCTCTGGGCGGCTTGATGGCCCGTTTTTATAAAAAGTAATAATGAGAGCTCACACTAAACATGTGTTGATGTGCACCGGAATCCGCTGCTCTGAAAACAATTCAAATGCGACCTCGCTGTTTGAGCAGTTGGGGCAAAAAATTGATGCACGGCCTAATATTAAGGTAAAACGTACACGCTCCAACTGTTTTGCCGTATGCAAAAATGGCCCGATAATGGTGGTTTATCCTGAAGGCGTTTGGTATTCCTGTAAAGATGAGCAAGTGCTGGAGCGTATAGTCAGCGAACATCTGGAACACGATAAGGAAGTCGGCGAACATATTTTCCACCGCCTGGGTGCTGGAGATGTCTGAACAACACGCCTCTATTGCGCTACTGACGCATGCGCCTACCGATTTACTGGTATTGCAAAGCGCCTTGCTGCAAATGCCGGAAGGCTTCCCTCAGGTCACTTCCCAGGTTTTACAGGCGTTGGAAAGTGCTGAGCAAATGGTTGACTTGCTTGAACATCAGCTTGCTTCAGCCAGTATTATTGTCTTGCGAGTGCTAGGCCGTCCCGGTAGTGTTCCCGGTTTTTCCGAGTTGGTACGTTACTCAAAAAACCACGGTCGCCACTTAATCGCCATCAGTGGCACCGGTGAACCCGATGCAGAATTGGCGGCAGCATCTACCGTAGCACCTGATGTGCTTCATCAGGTTTCCAGCTATTTTCAGGCGGGTGGCAGCAACAATATGACGCAACTTTTGCGTTATCTTTCCGATCACTTCTTATTGACCGGCTATGGTTTTGAGCCCGCCAGCGATTTGCCGGAACACGGCATTTATCATCCTGACCTGGCGCAAGATGCCACGATTGAGGACTGGCTGACGCTAAGGGAACCCAACTTTGCCAACATTGGCATCGTGTTTTATCGCGCCCACTGGCTGAGCGGCAACACGCGCTTTATAGACGCGTTAATTGAGCAACTGGAAAAGCTGAATCTCAATGTACTGCCCGTTTTTACCTCGTCTTTGCGCATGGGCAATGATCAGGGTTTACCAACGGCTTTACGCTATTTTTATGGCGAACACACGGCTCATATCGACGTACTGATCAATACCACCTCATTTGCCATGGGTGAAATTACTGCCGGTGGGACGACGCCTGCAGGTTGGTCGGTATCTGTGCTGGAACAGCTTAATGTGCCGGTGCTGCAAGCTATCACCAGTGGCATGGTACAAACGCAATGGGAACAGTCCCCGCGTGGCCTGAATCCTCTTGATGCGGCGATGAACGTGGTCTTGCCAGAGTTTGATGGCCGTATAATTACTGTGCCGCTGTCGTTTAAAGCAAAAGCTTCGGGTCTGGCTAATGAAGCTATCGAATACGAACCATTAACTGATCGGGTCGTGCGTATTGCCCAAATCGCCTCTCGTTTTGCAAGGCTTAAGCGATTAAACAATGCTGACAAGCGTATTGCTTTTGTGTTTACCAATTCCAACAGCAAAGCTTCGCAAATCGGTAACGCGGTGGGTCTGGACGCGCCTGGGTCATTGATGCGGATTTTGCAAACCATGCAAGTCACCGGTTATACGATTGACGTCTTACCGGAAAGTGGCACGGCACTGATTCATGAGTTGATTGATCGCTGCGCTTACGACAATACTTATCTGACCAGCGAACAGCAGGCACAGGCAGTTGGCCACGTTTCGTCCGCGCAATATGAGACATGGTTTGCCGATTTGCCGCTTGAATTGCAACAAAAAATGATCGCGCAATGGGGCGCAGCGCCCGGTGAGGCTTATGTGCATAACGGCCAGTTGGCGCTGGCCGGACTGGAGTTTGGCAATACTTTTGTGGCCTTGCAACCGCCCCGTGGTTA
>CAIKYI010000048.1 GCA_903831545.1 uncultured Methylobacter sp.
CGGCGCGAACCGTTTAAAATGGAATACCGACTGATGCGTAATGATGGTGAATACCGTTGGATTGACTATCACGGCGTTCCGCGCTTCGATGCTGACGGTGTTTTTGCTGGTTATATTGGTTCCTGTATGGACATTACGGATCTGCTTCAGGCAAAAGAGGCAGCTGAAATGCTTGCCAAAACCAAATCTGAATTTCTCGCCAACATGTCCCATGAGATTCGAACACCAATGAATGCCATTATGGGACTTTCCCATCTGGCGCTTAATAAAGAAATTCCTGCCGAGACTCGGGATTACCTGGAAAAAATCAACATCGCCTCAAATGATTTATTGAGTATTCTGAATGATATTCTCGATCTGTCAAAGATGGAAACCGGGGGACTGACTATTGAACACATTACCTTTAATCTTGATGGCATGCTTAAAAACCTTAAAAGTCTGTTTGTCAGTATTGCCGAGGAGAAGTGTATTGACTTCATAATAGACGTTGCACCCGATGTTCCCCGTTCCTTAATCGGCGATGCGCTTAGACTGAAACAGATTTTAATTAACCTGCTAAGTAACGCAATTAAGTTTACCAAGCAAGGCAAAGTCACCCTTGCCATTAAACTTTTACACCTTGCTCCGTTACAAGCGCGACTGTTGTTTTGTGTCACTGATACTGGTATCGGTATATCAACGGAAGATATTGAAAAGCTATTCCTGCCCTTTAGCCAAGTGGACGCATCGATTACCCGTCGTTTTGGTGGAACAGGACTTGGCCTGGCGATCAGTCAGAATCTGTTACAGCTTATGAATAGCCAGTTTCTGGTAGAAAGTGTTTCAGGTCAGGGCAGCACTTTCAGTTTTGAACTCGTTTTGGATGTGTCGCCTTTGTCCAGCCAGCTTAAGACCAGCGACAGTAATGAAACATCCGTTTCGGCACCGCGTGATTATGATAAGTTATTGGCAGGTACTCGTGTTCTTGTCGCGGAAGATATTATGATCAACCAGCTGATCATAAAGAAGTTTCTCAGTCTTTCTGATATTTCCGTGGAAATGGCCAATAACGGTGATGAGGCTTTGAAACTTTTGGAAAGTGCTGAGTTTGATGCAGTTTTGATGGATATACACATGCCTGAAATGGATGGCTTTGAGGCAACGAAAATCATCCGTAGCCAGGCTCGCTTTGCAGATCTACCGGTTATCGCCCTGACCGCTGGCGTGACTAAAGAAGAGCAGGAAAAATGTTTGGCTGTAGGCATGAATGACTTTATTGCCAAACCTATCAATCCAGAAAAACTCACCTCGACGCTACTGCAATGGATACATCCGGCTGGAGACATATCAAAAAATAACGGCTCTGTCGAACCGACAGAAAATAAACAACTTAATGCAGGTGACAAGGGAAGCGTTAATCAAGAGACCGGCTTAGCGATGGCGGTCAACAGTCAGGAGCTAGCCACAGATTTACAGCTTACTTTCATGTTTACCATGGAAAATATAGCGGATCAAATCGAAACCATGATCACTGCGGGAAACATTGTTTCGGCACGTGAGCTTGTTCACAAAATCAAAGGCGCGTCAGGCAACATCGGGGCCATACGCCTTTACGCCTCTACGGAGGCTTTGGAAACCGAGCTTGAAAAAGGACTCTCAACGGACACATTTGGCGCTTTCCGTGAAGTATTTAGTCAGACCATGTCCGATATAGCCGCCTTGCAAAAGCCTGAAGACAAGCAACCGGAGCCTTGTTGCAATACTGAAATACGTCAAGGTAGCTTAGCTGAACTTGATAGGCTTCTTATTGGAAACGATTTCATCTCAGAAGCATTGCTAGACACGCTTAAAAGCAGGCTTAAACCAGACCAGCTTGACTTATTTGCCCAGTTACGTAATCTAATCAAGAGTCTGGAATATGAAAAAGCACGCAGCGTGCTTCGACAGCTTACAAAACTAGCCGAAACTCAGGATCTACAATGACTAACGCGTTGCAACAGCCAATGATTTTGATCGTTGATGATGTTCCCGTCAATGTACAAATTCTTGCGGAGATATTAAGTCGAATTTATCGGATTAAGGTAGCCAGTAATGGCTTGGATGCACTCAAGATTGCGGAACGTGAACCGCCGGACCTCATCCTTTTGGATGTTATGATGCCTGGAATGGATGGCTTTGAAGTTTGCCGACAACTTAAGGGCAACGCTGTGACCTCTAAAATTCCGGTGATATTTGTGACGGCCAGACACGCCGAATCTGACGAGGAACATGGGTTAAATTTAGGTGCTGTTGACTACATAACCAAGCCTTTTGTGATTCCGATTGCCAAGGCTCGCATCCGTAACCATATTCACATTAAGCAGCAAGCCGACTTACTGGAATCACTTGCATTGATTGATGCGCTCACTCATATTCCTAACCGCCGCCGCTTTGATGAAGTATTGGCATCAGAATGGAAGCGTGCAGTTCGCGATAAAACGCCGCTATCGCTAGTGATGATCGACATTGATCATTTTAAACATTATAACGACAAATATGGTCATGGAGCGGGCGATATTTGTTTGCAAAGGGTTGCGACAGAGATTTTCAGAAGTCTGGTTCGCCCTGCAGATCTGGTCGCTCGCTACGGCGGTGACGAGTTTGTGGTCATTTTGCCGGGCACCAATCAACAGGGTGCTTTGTTGGTCGCTGAACGCTTGCGCGATAGGATCGAAAAGATGGTCTTACCCCAAACTCATCCGGTATCTGAATCTGTTGTTACGATTAGCTTGGGAGTAGCCACCCAAGCCAAAATTCCGGAATTTTTCTTGCCAAAAATGTTAAACAATACCGCACAAAATGCGCTTGACCTGGCAAAAGAAGGTGGACGAAATCGGGTGTGCTCACATTAGGTATGGACCGAGTTAGCGACTCGATTTTTTATACTGGATAATAAACTCTGCGACCGCCTTAATTCGCAAGCTTCGAATTGCTGCACCGATATGCGCGCCTTTGAGTTCGGAGTTCAGAATCGAAGAGGTGTCAACTGCGGTTGCTATTCTGGCGGCACAACTTATCAGTTCCGCTTGAGGATAGGGTGTGTTTTCATGCCCGGTTCTACCTTTGGCATCGGCTTCGCAGGCCAGTAACAATTCGGCTAATTTACTGACGGGCTTAAATGCTCCCAGCGCAGTGAGCATATCGGTCAAGGTTGACGCACGTAATTCAAAAGCACGATGACAATGGGTATGGTATTGCATGACCAGCAATGCCAGCGTTTTAAATGAATTAGGCACCCGTAAACGGTTGCATAAGTTTTCCAAAGCCGGCAACCCCAGAGATTCATGTCCGTAATGATGTGGCCAGTTAAGTTTGGGCGTTAAGCCTTTGCCCAGATCATGAACTAAAGCGGCAAACCTTACTTCGGGACTGGTTGACAAGAGTGCCGCCTGTTCCAAACAAAGCATGGTGTGAATGCCGGTATCAATTTCCGGATGATGAATCTCCGGTTGCGGCACGCCAAACAAACCATCTATTTCCGGTAGAATTTTATGCAATGCGCTACACGCTTTTAAGGTATAGAAAAAAGCCCCCGGAGTTTTTTCGCCCAGCGCTTTAAACAGTTCTGCCCAGACCCGCTCGGGAACCAGATGATCCGCTTCGCCTGCAGTTACCATGGACTGCATCAGTTCTCGAGTTTCTTCAGCTAACGTGAAGCCAAGATGATTGTATCGGGCCGCAAAACGGGCGACACGCAAGATACGCACAGGGTCTTCGGCAAATGCCGGAGATACGTGTCGAAATAAGCGTCGTTCAAGATCAATTTGTCCGTCGTAGGGATCAATTAATTGTCCTTGTGAAGATAATGCCATGGCATTGATAGTCAGGTCACGACGAATCAAATCCTGTTCCAGCGTAACATCGGGTGCGGCATGTACTGTAAAACCTCTATAACCTGGGGCTGTTTTTCTTTCGGTTCTGGCCAGAGCATATTCTTCATGGGATTTGGGATGTAAAAATACCGGAAAATCTTTACCTACTGAGCGAAACCCCTGCTGCTCCATAGATTCTGGCGTCTCGCCGAGCACGACCCAGTCCTGTTCAGTGACGGGAAGTCCCAGTAATTTATCGCGCACCGCGCCGCCAACAAGGTATATTTCCACACCGTTACCCAAGTCATTTAATAATCCGTCTAGCATAGCACAGCCGTATTTCAAAGAGGCATAATGCATCGCAAGTTGGTAGATGGGTAGAGCAGGAGCGAAACCTATCATGTTTTCGATTGGTGTTGACGGATTTTGCCAGTACCCTACAGTTTCTGTTATATCGTACTTTTATGTCACACTAGATCAGGAATACCGTGATAACAATTTTTCTAGTCAGTATTTTATTGGGAACGGTTTCCGGCTTAATTGCTGGATTGTTTGGCGTAGGCGGTGGCCTGATTATTGTGCCAATTTTAGCGGTCGTCTTTGCAGTCCAAGAGTTCCCGGCAGAACTGGTAATGATCATGGCGGTTGCAACCTCACTGGCAACCATCATTCTTACCTCAATCTCTTCGGTACTAACCCACCATCGTTTAAATTCGGTTTTGTGGTCTAAAGTAAAATACCTGGTACCGGGTATTTTAATCGGTGCCGGAGTTGGCGCCGTGGTTGCCGATCAGATAACGGGAAAGGTTTTGCGCTATGTTTTTATTGTTTACCTGCTTATTGTGGGTGTGCAAATGGCGATACAGTTCAAACCAAAACCGGGGCGTAAACCCTCATCCAAAGCGTTGGATTTTGTTGTCTCCGGTATTATCGGGCTGTTTTCGTCGCTGCTGGGCATTGGTGGAGGCACATTGATTGTGCCCTTTTTAGTACATTTTCAAACACCGATACGAAATGCGGTAGCCGTTGCCAGTGCTTGTGGTCTACCGATAGCGATTGCAGGAACGGTGGGCTACGCTTTATTGGGCAATGGTGTTTTAGAACTGCCTGCCTGGAGCTTGGGATATATTTATCTGCCCTCTTTTTTTGGCATAGTACTCACCAGTACCTATACCGCTATGATTGGTGCCAAGCTGGCTCACAAGCTGCCGGCGGAAAAGTTAAAACATTATTTTTCGCTGCTGTTGTTTGTCATGGCGGCCAAGTTGATCTGGTCTTGAAGACAGGTTATTCCCGTTATTGAATTTACTTTAATTTTATATCGTTAAATTTGCGATAATGCTCATTCACTTTATTTACAAGGTATTTGTTACACATGTGGTTTAAAAATCTTACTCTTTTTCGTCTTACTGAAGAATTTACTTTGGCTCCAGCCGATCTGGAGCTAAAACTTGAACAAATGGCTTTTCGTCCCTGCGGTAGTCATGAAGAGTTTACTTTTGGCTGGACATCACCGTTGGGTAAGTCATCAGAACAATTGGTCCATAGTGCAAACGGCTTTTTGATGCTCTGCGGAAAAAAGGAAGAAAGAGTTCTGCCAGCCTCTGTTGTTAATGAAATGTTGCAGGAAAAAATTCTTGAA
>CAIKYI010000049.1 GCA_903831545.1 uncultured Methylobacter sp.
ATGCCAAAGGTACTGCAAGCAGATAATAAAAGGGTGGTTAAAACAGCTATCAATTTATTCATGGGATGCCCTGCGGTTTTTTGTATGGGCCATTGTGCCCACTAATATTTTACTCTTTACTGATTTATAGCGGTCTAAAAAGATTTTATGCTGGTAATTTGAAAGTAAAATGACAGTTGCTGTTTGTCTGCCAAAAGTAAACCAATCCACCTTGTTTTTTGCCACCCTGCAGAGAATGGTCGCTACGTTATTAAAATTTACTCTTACGCATAAAAAAGAAAATAGCTTCGATTGTTGGGTTACGTATCGAGACCTTGAAAGAATCCCAAAATCCCAACTTACCGAGTTGATGAGATAGGAAGGCATTTATCCAAGGTACATTGGACGATGGTCTGTTGGTGAATCCACAGCTTTTGTTTTTCAGGCATAAAAAAACCGCCTCAAGGTTTCCCTGGGGCGGTTTTTTAAAGCGGCTTATATAGTTTAAGGTAGGGCGGTTTCGCGATAGCAAACCACCATTGGGGTGTCATCAGATTCCGGATTGCCTGGCGGCAATTCCGTCTACAACTTTGTTACCGATCGGAATTCAGGAGTTTGGTTGAACAGTTAAAATGATCGAACTGGACGCACTATATTACTTACGAGGGTCTTAGTGACGTAGTTCTGGGTGCCATTGACAAAGATTTGGTACATCGCGTTGGTACTATTGTACTCCGTAGAACTCCAGTAGTTGTTGCTAGTAGTACTACCCACACCCGCTTGACGCAAATTGGTATACATCAACATCATTTCACCTTCTGACCCTAAAAACCAATCGCTTTTACTGGCTGTAAAATAGGTATCAGCCTTATTGGCTGCACCAGTCGTACATACCCCAAGCATGGCTGTGGTGTTTGCCTGACCTGTACCCACCGCATTAGCAGACCACCCCGTAACAGCAGGAATGGAAGTAGTCGTATCACTACACCAAGTTGAAGTTCCTGCATCAGTTGGCGCAGCCTCCAAGTAAGTAAACCCGGGATATTGATCATTATAATCAACAAAAAATATCCAGCCACCACCGGGGCCTACAGTGCCAATCTTGCAAGCATCCACTTGTGGGTTTTGGGTTCCGCAAGTCATCGAATAACTAAAAGAGCCGCCAGAACCTGCCGGGCCTGTTGCGCCCGGTGCTCCATCGGCACCCGCAGAGCCTTGCAAGCCAGTTAAACCTTGGAGCCCTGTATCGCCTTTATCACCTTTTGCGCCAACCGTTCCATCAGCTCCCGCAACTCCAGTATCACCTTTTACACCTTGAATACCGGTTAAGCCTATCGAACCTGCAGCGCCATCAACTCCATTAGTACCATTTGAGCCTGCAACTCCAGTATCACCTTTTACACCTTGAGCACCGGTTAAACCTATCAAGCCCGCAGTTCCATCAATCCCATTAGTGCCATTAGTGCCTGCAGGCCCCGCAGGACCTTGAATTCCTGGGAGACCCTGAATGCCTTGAGGGCCGGTTAAGCCTATTGGTCCCTGAGTTCCCACTGTTCCCGAATCACCCTTTGAACCCGAATCTCCTTTTAAACCTGAATCACCCTTTAAACCCGAATCTCCTTTTAAACCTGAATCACCCTTTAAACCCGAATCACCCTTTGAGCCCAAGTCACCCTTTAGCCCCGAATCTCCTTTTAAACCCGAATCACCTTTTGAACCCAAATCGCCTTTATCGCCTTTTATGGTAACTATAGTTGGTTCAACCGCATAAGCGTTGGAAATTGATAGCGGCGCAACGCCGAGTAGTAAGGCTACAGCCAGTGGTTTTGTGTAAGTATGAATCATAATTTGTACCTTTATTTGATGATTATAAATTTGAGTTGGCATGTTGTTAATACCCAAAAAAGCATTCTAAAAAACTATTACGCAGGTACCTATATAAGGTATAGCTTGCCTAATAAAGCGCTTGCGTTATTGTAAATGCATGATAAATGTAAATAAATTTATGACTAAATGCGATTTTAAAATTGTAACTAAAGATAACAATTTGCAAGATATGGATGTGCAAATGTAAATTAATGGGCCGATAATTGGTGGGGTTTGTTATGATTAAAACGTTTATGGTGCGCGGCATAGTTAAAGGGCCGGGGTTTCTTGGGTGGATAACGCTATTTCTGTTAATATCGAATGGTTTGTTACAAGCTGTTATTTTTTGTTACAAAAGTATTTGGGCTATATATCGAATAGACCAAAAAAACACCAAGCCTTTGCCAGATTTTCAGGTAATGTTGGACATCCATTATTAACATTCATCGTCAAAAGCTAAGCCATGAAGCAGAGAATTCTTATTATAGACGATGATCACCGCCATCGTAACTTATTGGCGACCTATCTTGAAATGCAAGGTTTTGATACCCTGTTGGCGTCAGATGCCATTGAAATGAAAAAACAACGGGAACGCTTTCATTGCGATCTTTTGGTGCTGGATGTCAACATGCCGGGCGAGGATGGCATCTCAATTTGCCGAAGATTGCGGGCGGAAGGCGATAAGACGCCTATTGTGATTTTGACGGCAAGGAATGAGGTCGTGGATAGAATCCTCGGGTTGGAATATGGTTCCGACGATTATCTTGCAAAACCCTTTGATTCTCGTGAACTGGTCGCTCGTATCAGGTCTGTTTTGCGCCGACTTCCAGACGAGCCTTTAAATGCTTCAGAAGTAAATCCAGTGAAGCTTCAATTTGGCGCCTTTGTTCTGGATGTGTCATCCAGAAGCTTGTTGTGCAATGAGCAGTCTGTAGCGCTTAGCTTTGATGAATTTGAGTTGCTAAAGATTCTTGCCAGTTCGCCGGGTCAGCCACTATCGCGGCATCAATTAGCCAATCAGATTAGGTCAAGGGGTCAACAAATCGATCAGCGCAATATCGATATGCTGGTATCGCGCCTTCGCAAACGGCTAAAAGTTGGTTCATCAGAGCATCAATACATACAGTCAGTGCGCGGCATTGGCTATGTTTTTATGAATGCTTCCCTGGATCAGGCAAAGCCATGAAATTTTGGTATTCACAGGCTTTTATCAGTCAAATCTGGCGGCGGCTTGTTTTGCTATTGCTAATCACTCAATTTATCTTGATAGGCTCTTTTTTTCTGGTAGGCGCTGCACATGTGGGAAAGAGAATGGGAGAGAATCACTCTGCCTTAATGCGGATAGTGGAAATCGTCTTTAGTCAAGCCGATCCTGTCCTGATAAAGCAGGTTTCTGAAGCGATAGACAAAGATGATTTTTTTAAGCTGGTCTCTGGAAGGGTTGAAAATACAACAGACAAGCTGCCGACTACCCCAGCCTTGATTATTGCAGCAAAAACATTCGAGAAGCTGTGGCAAGGAAAACTTTCTATGCGTTACCAGACTGATCCTGTGCCTATGTTATGGGCGCAAAAAAACGAGCCACCTTTATTCGCACTGGGCATTCCTTTTTTGGGCTATGAATTTCTGCTTAAGTTTATTTTTTGGGTTCTGGCCATCTTTATTATTGCTGTGATTGTTATGGCCTGGTGGATTGCCAAGCGCATTAGCATGCCGCTGCTTAAGCTGACCGCAGATGCTGTGCAAATGGGTAATAATCAAAAAATTGAAACTATTACGCCAGAAACGGGCAGTTGTACTGAGATTGTTGTCCTTGCTGAAGCGCTTAATGGCATGCGTAAAGATATCAACAACATGATCCAAGAGCGTGAAGATTTTTTGGCAGAGATTTCTCATGATTTGCGTACACCCTTAAGTCGGTTAAGCATCGCAGTAGAGATTCTTAATCCTGATTCATCAAAGTTGATAGCCGATATGAAGGCAGATATTGAAGAAATGGGGGGTATTTTAAAGCAGACTATCGAGTTGGCTTGTATAAATCTTGATGCCAATGAAGCTTGGGTTCAAGGTGATATCAATCAATTATTGACTGATGTGCAAAGCAAGTATCTGCGAGTGGGCGTTTCATTGCAGTTGGAGTTGGCAGTTATGCCAACGGTTCGCTTTAAAACACTGGCGTTGACCCGGCTGCTCTATAATCTGGTTGAAAATGGCTTACAGCATGATAGTGAAGGTGAGGTTACTTTGATTTCCCGCATGGAGTCAGGCATGCCGGCTATCGTGGTTGAAAATACGGGAGCTGACATCTTTTCAAAGGAGGAGTCGGCCTCTGTTCAGCCACTTACTGCAAAGCGGATTAGTAGTAATGGATTGGGACTTTTAATTGTCAAAAGAATTGCCGAAATGCATGGCGCAACTGTGAAGACAAGCGAAACGCCCTGTAAGGGTGGGCGTGAAGTGGTAATTTGTTTCGCAACGGCTTAAGGTCTGTCAATAGCCGGTGTTATCTGCAGGAAAGACAAAGGCGTGCTTGACGAAATCCCAGGAGCCTACAAAGATATTGACCCGGTCATGGCTAATCAAAAGGATCTAACGGAGATCCTGCATAGTTTTAAGCAGGTTGTTTGTGTAAAGAGTTAAGAAAGTATATTCAGTTATCACAGCAGGCAAAAAGCGACATAATTCCCACTAATTATCATTATAATGAGCTAGGCAACATGGCCAATAATTCTATCCACTTACTTCCTAATATGAAATTCAACGATACCGGCACACTAATCAATTGGCGATTAGATGACATTAACATTGTCGAGCCACTGCATAGCAAGGAAGGAGGCGGCTCTCGTGGCGGAGTCTATCTTTGTATCCCCAATTTTGAGGAGTTATCTCCGCCCTTTAGTATTAAACACGGCGAATATAGAACAACTGCTTGCGATAGGGCG
>CAIKYI010000050.1 GCA_903831545.1 uncultured Methylobacter sp.
GAAGGTGGGCCGGGGGTTTGTCATCGAGCACTGCGGCGGCATTGTGGTCAGCGGCTTTGCCAGTTTTGGCGACAACTGCCGCATCCGCAACGGCGTGGTGATCGGTCTGGCGCGGGTCGAGGAGCCTTGCGCGCCGCAATTGGGCGACGATGTTGATGTCGGCGCAGGGGCCAAACTGCTGGGCAACATCCGCATCGGCAACCATGTTCGCATTGGTGCCAATGCGGTGGTGATCACCGACGTGCCCGACCATTGCATCGCCGTGGGCGTGCCCGCCGTGATCAAACCACGACGCCGCTGAAGTTGGGGTCACTTCAGGAAACGGATCACAGCGTACATTAAACTGGCGGCATTGGCCGCAATGGCCTGGACTTGCCCGCGCCGACCTTGGGGCATGTTCCAAAAACACCGCTGATTGCAGGTTGGGGTGGTCTCAATTGCAGATCGCTACACTTAGTCTTGGCGGCCGGGTTCAAGCCTTTACAGGGTGGAAAGCAGCCATCATGAAATGGCTAATTAAAATCTAATTTCTGAATAATATGTTTTTACTCACACCCACGTTTATTTCTCAAACTGGTTTAATCATCGGTTTTTTTGGATCAGTGCTTTTAGCTTTTTCAGCTAAAGTCGGTGTGATTTCTAAAAATGGTACATCTGTCACAGTTATTTTAGATGGGCTTGACCCCATGATTTCTCCTGAAATTAACACAAAACGTGTTCTTGCATCACATTGGCGAAATCGAGTTTTTACACCCATTGGATGGGCAATGCTTAGTATCTCTTTTCTTCTGCAATTTTCAACAGTATTCATAACTACAAATTAAATACAAATGGATGATGAACTAAAAAAAATTGAAATTGAAACTGCTCGAATACGTCTTGAGCGTGAGCGAATAGCTTATCAAAATGAGCTTGATAAGCAAAATCGCAATAAACGTGCATCTAACACTGCGGTAAATGCAATAAATATGACTCGTACAGCAAGCATGAATGCCGCGAACATATTTTTTTTAGGATTGAAATACGCTTTTAGTGCATTGGTTGGCGCAGCAGTTGCAACATATGCCAGCTATCTTTGGGTGTCCAAAAATAGAGGAGGATCCAATGTAGATGATTGGAATTACAACTTTGGGTACTGGGCTGGAAGTGGAGGTTGGATCTTTATATTACTTGGAGCTATTTGTGGGGGATTGTTCATGTGGTTAAAGAACACTCCTCCTTTAATTGCAGAATTAGATAAAAAGCCCAGAGAACCTAAAGCTACCTGGAAAGATCATTTTTATAATATTTTTACAGCAGCAGTAATTATATATTTACTCGTAAAGTGGCTTAGATAGTCTTTTAAAAGTATGCGATCAGTTGGCATCGAACCCGGCAGTTGCGCTAACGTACTCTGCGATCCGTTTCCTGAAGTGACCCTAAGTTTATGACTCGGAATCGCGCTTGGTGCGCACCCAGCCAGAGGGTCGGCGCATGGCGTAAGCCAGATAAACCGGGATTTTCCAGAGCGCATACACCGGGATGGACAGCAGTTCACGCGTACTGAGCAGCTCACGCCCATAGCGCAGCCATGCCAAACCGACCGACGCGATAAAGGCCAAAGTGGCGGCGACCAGAACCGTGGCGGCTGGCACCAGCAGCGGCCACAGCAGGCTGGCGGCACCCGCCAGAACCACAGCCGCGCCCAGCACCAGCGCGTAAAGGGCCAGCGGCGGAATCAGCAAATCAAGCGCCAGCACATACAGCGCGGCCCGTCCCGAGCGCAGAGCGGCCCAGGCCACACGCGGCAATTCTTCAATCTGGGTGCTCAACTGGCCATGCTCCCAGCGCGACTTTTGCACCCGCGCCGCCTGCGAGTCCTCGGGAAATGTGCTGCTGACCTTGGC
>CAIKYI010000051.1 GCA_903831545.1 uncultured Methylobacter sp.
GTATCAATCCCGGCGATATTTTGCCAAGCTTGCCGGATGAGAATGTCTGGTTACAGTTGCGGCAGAATTCGGAGTTTGTAGCGTTGGCGCCGGTACGAGAAGATGAGTTGATGATCCGGAGCATTGTTACTGTTCATAGTAAAGAGCCTGAGTATTTACAGGCTTTATATCCCGTGCCGGTAAGAATTGCCGATTTGGCAGACTCTGTGGAATTTGCCTTTGTGCGTTATCGGGAGATGCATTTTTTAAGAGATTCGTTGAAATTAAGTTTCTCGCTGACCTTGTCACTGGTTTTATTAATGAGTTTACTGGCGGCGATCTGGGTGGCGTTTATCAGTATCCGTAACATTGTTGCTCCGGTAAAAGCGCTGGTTAAGGGGACACAGGCCGTGGCCTCAGGGCATTATGACCAGGACTTGCCGGTTATTGCCCAGGACGATCTTGGGTTCTTGGTGGAGTCTTTTAATGAGATGACTCATCGTATTGCCAGAGCCAGTGATGCAACCAGGTTGGCGGGTATTGAGGTAGAAAATCAACGGGCGTATCTGGAAACCATACTGGGCAATTTAACAGCGGGGGTCATTAGTTTTGACGCGCAGTATAAGATCCGTACCGCGAATCAGGCGGCTTACCGAATTTTTCATATTCCGGTAAATCAGTTTATTGGACGGACTTTATTGGAATTGGTTCAGGCTTATGCGGAGCTGGCCGAGCCGCTAAAATCAATCCAGCGCTTATTGGAGCAGGCTGATGATATCTGGCAGCAGCGGATTGCTTTTTTAGGATCCAATGGCCGCCAGGAGCTTTTGTGCAGAGGCACGCCGCTGTTTTCTCAGGAAGGTCATCGGGTCGGGGCGGTCGTGGTTTTTGATGATGTGACCGATTTGATACAGGCGCAAAAAAATGCGGCCTGGGGAGAGGTAGCCAGAAGATTGGCCCATGAAATAAAAAACCCGCTGACGCCGATACAGTTATCGGCGGAGCGCTTGCAGCACAAGTTGGCGGACAAATTGGCAGAAGCTGATGCTGAAATGTTGCAGCGATCAACCACAACCATTGTGCAACAGGTTGAGGCAATGAAAGAAATGGTCGATGACTTTTCCGAATACGCCAAGCCGTCAAAAAAACAGACGGTTGATATTGATTTGCCCGGATTGGTTCAGGAGGTGTTGGCGCTTTACATTCTGAAGTCCGGTGTGAGATTTAAAGCGGATTATGAAACGGGTCAGTTGATGATTAAGGGCGATCCGGTTAGTATCAGGCAGGTTCTGCATAATTTAATAAAAAATGCACTGGAAGCGATAGATACCAAGGGTCTGATTGAAATAAGTCTGCGTCGGGTACAAAAAAACACTACCGATTTTATCGAAATAGCAATTTTTGATGACGGACCGGGCATTAAAGATGAGCAAATCGAACAAATATTTGAGCCCTATGTGACGACCAAGGTCAAGGGAACGGGGTTGGGGTTGGCGATAGTCAAAAAAATAATTGAAGAGCATGGGGGGGCTATTTGGGTTGACACGAGTCGGCGCCCTCCCGGAGATCGATGTGACAGGGTAGGAGCGGGATTTATTATTCAGCTTCCGGCGTGTAATTTTTGAGGTATTCAAGAAAAATGAATGTACATATACCGCGTATATTGGTTGTAGATGATGAGCCGGACATTCGTCGACTGGTCTGTGAAATTCTTGAAGATGAGGGGTATCAGGTGGCAACGGCAGAGGATGCTACTACAGCACGGGAGTTAAAAAAATCCACTGCGCCAGATTTGATTCTACTTGATATTTGGATGCCGGATACCGATGGCATTACTTTCTTGAAAGAATGGGTTGCAGAAGACGCGATACTTTGTCCTGTGGTGATGATGTCAGGGCATGGGTCCGTTGAAGCGGCAGTTGAAGCA
>CAIKYI010000052.1 GCA_903831545.1 uncultured Methylobacter sp.
CAGGAAATAACTGGATCCGGTTTATCTTTTCTAAAGAGCGTTGCGTTTCCGCATCAAAAGTGCGGATAGATTCGACTTCCTCATCAAATAATTCAATACGAAACGGCACTTTACTGCCCATCGGAAACAAATCAATTATTGAGCCCCTGACGGCAAACTCGCCATGTTGGTAAACTTGCGACACACAATGATAGCCAACGCTTTCCAGCTTGATACGATTTAGCTCCAGATTAAAATCGTCGCCGACATCAATCGCAAAACTATTGGCCAGGACATGCTCAAGCGGCGCCAAGCGGTGCATCAAGGTAGTCACTGAAACCACTAGGGCACCACGTTTAACCTGGGGCAACATGGCCAAGGTTTTCAGTCGTTCGGAAATAATTTCAGGTAGAGGTGAAAAAACATCGTAGGGCAAGGTTTCCCAATCAGGAAAATGTAATATCGGATAAAGAGCCGCTTCACCTAAAACGCCCGCTTTTGATGCCTTAACACTTGCCTCACTAACTGGGTCCTGCAAAAAAAACGCTAGCTCATGCTCAAGCCTTAAGGCCGTCTGATTATCGGGGGTAACGATAACAAAAAGACAATCTTGATTTTTAATGGCCGCAGCCAAAGCCAGTGAATCACCGCATCCGGTTAAACCTGTCCAGAACAGTGTTTGATCTTTTGTTTGGGGAATGGTCGGAGAAAAAATTAAGTTGTTAGCCATTAAAAAATCTTATATTTCGTTGCCACGCGTTGCGTGAACAAATGCAGTTAAGGCGGCGCAGCACGCCACAAATGACAATCAGTATCAAAGGAACTGGGCCCTGCTTAATATTATAAGCGCATAAGCCAGCTAAAGTATGGACTATAAACAAGGCGATCGCTTATTACTTGTTAACCGTAAATATTACATCGTCTTTTAGTAAAGGCTTGCAATCAGGTACAATATTTGGGTAATTTGCATAGTTGATCAAAAGACGATCTAAACAGGAAAAGGCACTATCCTCCTGCAATGTAAATAATTTTAATATTAACAGAGGTAACATCATGAAAAAAAGCTTGTTTCTCCCCCTTGCGCTGCTTATTTCGGGCAACGCTTTAGCTGCTACTGATCATTATGTACTACGTGACGGTGACTTTGTTCGTCACTTAAAAGTCACTAAAACCAGCGATGACTTTACGGTCAGCGCCAATGTCGATTATGAATCTTCCGGCAAAGACCGAAGCACTCATTGTTCGGAGGCTATTTCAGGTAAAGCCAAAAGCACCGGTGAAAACCAATTGGTTTTAAAAAAACATTCAGAAAGCGAAGCCAGTTTTTGTGAGTTAAAAATCCAACTCAGTCCAAATGGCGCAAAAATTGAAGAATCAAAAGATTGTGACAACTTTACGGTCAGTCAATGCCACTTTGCCACTGATGGCAAGGAACTGATTAAAGTTAAATAATTTGCAGACCAAGGATGTGCCTCGCAATTTGGCACATCCTTGACGCTTAAAAATGACGGAATCACTTTCTCAAGGCTCTCAGGCAGATTTTTTGTTCATTCAACAACCTCGCAGCGCGGCAATAATTGAAAAACCATAGTATCAATAATCAGATCGTAAAATCATCTCCAAAACAATATGGAAGCCTTGCTCAATCTATGAGGCACATCGTTCCCGATTAATACATTTCACTTTGATAAGTTCCTATCGATCTATTTGTAGATGCCATGGTAACTGCGGTAGCCCCGATTAAACCAGCAATGCCAATGCTACTTAACGTAGAAATTCGATTATCCAAACTTGGGAGTTCAACAGTTTCATTTATTTGAGCTTACGGGACTTTTCTGCTTTCGAAATACCCATAACACCAGAGGAAGATTTTTAACACTGGCACTTTTATACCGAATGGTTCTCCAAATTCAGCCACGTAGACAAAGTCATTATGTCTGATTACAACTGGCTGAGCTGTGCTAGCCAAAAAGAATGTGCCGACACAAGGAGGAGGCATCGTTTGACAATTGATTTGCTTGGAATGTTTGGAATGTTTGGAATGTTTGGAATGTTTGGAACACCCTATCGAGCTTTACATTGAGTTGGAAGCTCTTAGGATCAAGCCTCCACAAGGTTGTGGAGGCTCATTTTCAAATTAAGCTTTAGCGCGTTTTCTTGCTGAACCCAGCAATCCAATCAAGCCCGTTCCAAATAACCAGGCTGCAGCAGGAACCGGTACAGCTGCTATTTGTTGTGCCTGAAAATTTAGGGCAGTATCAGCAACAGCGAACACATAAAATTGGTTGGCTCCAGCTACACCAGGTACAAAATCATTGTCGTTGGCAA
>CAIKYI010000053.1 GCA_903831545.1 uncultured Methylobacter sp.
CGGATGGCATTGATCTTTTAGTTAATGGCGCCTTCATCATGCGAAGTGTTTGAGAGGCGGGAGCCGGTAAATTTATTTCTGCCACCTTATCGATCATGCCTTCGCCAATTGAGGTACTGGGGCTTGATTGAACAGGATTTTCCAGTTGCGGATAAAGTCCGGTACGAACCTGGGAAACCATAAAAGGAATTGCTGTCATGACTAAGACCAGCCAGAAAGCGTTGCGATACCATGTCATGAGCATTAAAAACCGGCCTTGCGGCAATACTTTAATTAAAGCGGTTGCGGCCAGAATATTCAGCCAAACATACTGGGGAGAACCCGGCTCGTGCCATATTAATGTCAGTGTTATCAAGGCAAGGCAGCCGAAATAACTATTCCACAGTCGGCCGGTGGCCAGTGCGGCTATTAAAACCAGAAACAAATCCAGTAAAGTCCAACGTGAAAGCCAGCTATCAGGTACATTATCAACACCTCTTGCGGCCAGTAATCGCCAGCCGGGTGGCATATTCAGTTCGGCGTTGACGATGTGAAAATCTTGTTCCCAACCTGTTGCGTATATAGATTTGACTGCGCCAAGCGCGCGGCTGTCAGAATCCATTGTTATATTGCCTGCCCTGACTTCTACGCCTTGTTTGTCGGATTTGTCACGCGTAATAAGTTGGCTGTTGCCGTTTAAAAGGACTCTGCCCAATTGAGTTTGCGGCAAGGCATTAAGTCGCCAGTCGCGGGACATGTTGCCGGTAATCGTGTCATTGACGGTATAACCGGAGCCGTCAAAATCCAGCCAGAATTTTCTGGTTAAATTTAGTTGATTGGGTTCAGGTTCCGGATCGCCGCGGCGTAGGGTTTTAAATGTCATGGTTTGTCCCTGACTGATTTTATAGGCAGGGAGATTTTTCCAGTCATCCGGTAAATTGGTAAGGTTCGGGTCTATGGCGCTGGGTTGTTTGATTTCGACTACACGAAGCTGGGGGCGAGCTTCAAACACCCATATTTCCTCATCGACACCAGCTGGCAGCAATATTTCACTCAGTTCTTTGCTGTTTCTTGCCAGAATATCGATCTGCCAGTGACCGGGACGAAGCTGAACCAGTAATTGTCCGTCTGGTTCCAGACGTGCTGGCAAAGTACTTTGCAGGCTCAACGGGATAAAACCTTCAAGAATAGGCTTGGGTAATTTTATTTCACGTTGTTCCCCGGAAACGTCCAGTTCCAGTCGTGTTAAAACCTGTGCGGGTACTTCGTCAGTAATTTTTCTAAATATTTGAATATCCAGATTATCCTGAATGTTTTCCGGTTTTTTTGAACCAGTTTCGGTTTCCTTTAACCAAAGTTGGCCTTCTTTAAGGGTTGGTGCCGATATGATTTGACCATTGATGCGCAATTCAAGTAGTCCGATATCCACTGGAATGTTTAAATTTTCAGGGATAGCCGTCCACACAAATTCGCCTTTTATCTGATGTTGCACGCCAGCCACCAGTTTAATTGAGGGTATGCCGTTTTTATCCATGACCAGAGCGGGCTTGTTATCAGTCGTTACATTAAGGGGCCAGTGTATTTTATCGCCCGGCAAACTCACCCAACTGTCTTTATAGGCCAATACATTCAGTGTAAATGCGCCTTTTTCGGTAGATAACGCAAGTTGTATTTGTGTCGGCCAGCTACAGTGTTTTTGCTCGTAATTATTGTAGATAAAAGGGCACTCAGCTTCTGGGCTGTCTTGCAATGCCCAGGCAATCCAGGGCTTGAGTGGTTCTGGAACCTGATCCGTGGATAACGGTTTTGCTTGAGCGATACAGGTAAAAAATACGCTGCTTAGAAACAGCCAGATGATGCGACTCATGATGTACTCCTGATTAAAAAACCACGAAGAGGCAAAGTATGTTTTGCATCTTGGTAATGTTATAGGTGCTGGACGAGAAATGTACAATAAAAGCCTTTCATTTTTTGATGTCTGGCAAATACAGATCCAATGACTTTACATGGGGTGGTAAAATCACAATCTGTAGATTGTAAATAGGGAAAGAAGGATATTTCGTTAAAATCCCACTAAAATTGCGACAGATTCCTTGGGCTTCGCTTGAGACAAGTCACTGATTATGAATAAATTTAATAGGACGTGGATTTGCACGGATGGTCTGAGTCATCCGTGTTCCATTTTATCGGTGTTTAATGGGGGTATTGATTGCAGTTTTGATTTACATGTCTGGTTTTATTTGAGTTCACTAATCGGCCAACGCGGGCGGGCATAAATTTCCAGTCCTTGTTGTTGACCTGCCATTAGTCGCTGACAGCCGGCATAGGCGATCATGGCGCC
>CAIKYI010000054.1 GCA_903831545.1 uncultured Methylobacter sp.
ATTACTGTCAGCGCCAAGCAATTAAATGATTTGGCAAAAGATGCGTTGATGGAATATTTTAAAGACGCAACCGATTTACCGGCCTTACGTACTGCCTGTGAAGACCTGGAACATGAGGTTAAAGATTTACGGCTGGCGTTTGGTATAGAACTTACACGCGGCGATTGGAAAGATATCGAAAACAGTCCAAAAATAACCGCCAGTTTGATTGCCGTTAAAGACCAGTTACAGCGCCTCGCCGAGCAACTGGAACTGGCTTCGGTAAAAACCAAAGGTCTCGATTCATGCTTTAAACGTGCCGACGAACTGGTAAATCAGTTAAAAATTATTCTCGAAGATAATAGCGGCAAATGGATACGCTGGTACGAAACCTATAAAAACACTTTTACCCTGAGTCGGACACCACTGGATATTGCTTCGGAATTTCATTCGTTTATGCAGCAACATCAGGCGACATGGATTTTTACCTCGGCGACCTTGAGTGTGGCCAACAAGTTTGATCATTTTGCCAATAATCTGGGACTTGGCAATGCAGTCAGTGAAAGTTGGGGCAGTCCTTTTGATTATGCCCATCAATCCTTGTTTTACCATCCCAAAGGTTTGCCGCAGCCCAATGATCCGGAATTTATCCCTGGTATCGTCGACTTTGCCGTGCCAGTTTTACAGGCCAGCAAGGGCAGGGCATTTTTCTTGTTTACCAGTCATCGTGCGCTAAAACAGGCAGCAGAATTGTTAGAGGCAAAAATAGATTTTCCATTGTTGATTCAGGGCAGTCGTCCCAAGGCCTTATTGCTGGATGAATTTAAGGCCGCAGGAAATGCCGTGTTACTGGGTACTTCAAGTTTTTGGGAAGGTGTCGATGTGCGCGGCGAAGCTTTATCCTGCGTCATTATCGACAAACTGCCTTTTGCCTCGCCGGGTGATCCGGTGTTAAAAGCGCGCTTGGACGCAATGACCAAACAGGGCCGAAATTCTTTTTTTGAATATCAGTTGCCCACTGCCGTCATTGCCTTAAGACAGGGCATAGGCCGTTTGATTCGTGACGTAACGGATCGGGGCGTTTTAATGGTCTGTGATCCGCGCTTGTTAAAAAAGTCTTACGGCCAGATATTTTTAGACAGCGTACCGGCCCTGAAGCGAACCCGTGATATAGAAGATGTACGGGGTTTTTTTAAAGATGAATCGTCAGATAAAGAGATCGAATAATGAAATTATTGGCAGTAGAAACCTCAACAGAAGCCTGTTCGGCTGCATTGATTATCGATGGCGAGGTGGCAGAACGTTTTGAATTGGCGCCTAAAGAACATACCAAACTGATCTTGCCCATGATTGATTCATTAATGGCTGAAGCGGGTTTGAAACCTCAGCAACTTGATGCGCTGGCATTTAGTCGTGGGCCAGGTTCTTTTACCGGCGTTCGCATAGCCACCGGCGTAATTCAGGGAATTGCTTTGGGGGCTGATTTGCCAGTGGTTCCCGTATCTACGCTGGCCGCTCTTGCCCAGGATTTTTTTACAAAAGCCGAAGAAGATATAGCTTATGTCGCAATGGATGCGCGTATGGATGAGATCTTCTGGGGTGTTTATCGACGCGACAACAAAGGTTACGTTGAATTGCTGGGTCATGAGGCCGTCACTCCGGCTATGTTGGTTGTGGGGTCTGCGTTGCCGGGAGTGGGTATTGGTTCAGGATGGGGCGTCTACTCTCAGCAATTGATGGAGCGTCTTGAAGGTTCTGTTAGTCGTTACGAAGCCGAAAGGTTACCTCGAGCCGCGGCAATAGCCTGGTTGGGTGCGCGAGGTTTCGAATTTGGATTGGCTGTGCCCGCTGAACAGGCCATGCCGGTTTATTTGCGGGATAACGTAGCCCGGAAAGAATCTGAGCGCCGCTGAGCCAGTCTTTAGGGCAACTTTGTTCAGTTCGAGTAAGTTAACAAAAAAAACACGGACAGCTTTATGGGTTTAAATAAGACTTTCAGATAAAACCTGATTTCTGCCGTTCTTTTTAGCCTTGTACATGGCTTTATCGGCCCGTTCGATCAGACTTTCTGTTGAGTCGTTTGGTTTTAAGGCAGAGACACCAATGGAAACAGTCACAATACCAATCGATTCTTTGCTACCTTTGCGTTTTAAAGGGTGTTGGGCCAAAGAACTTCTTATCTTTTCTGCAATTTCCATCGCTTTGTTTAACGGTGTATTGGGCATGATGATGGCCATTTCTTCGCCGCCATAGCGTGCAGCACAATGATTTTTACTGATGTGCTGCTTCATTAGATTGGCCGTATAGCGAAGTACGTTATCGCCTACTTGATGTCCATAGGTATCATTCACTTGTTTGAAGTGATCAAGATCCAGAAACAGCAGGCAAAGGTCAGAATTGCTGTGTTTATTAGTTTCGATGTGCTCTTCAAGTTTGTGATCAAAAGCCTGACGATTGAAGAGTCCAGTCAAGGCGTCAGTTTTTGCCATTTCTTGTACCTGAGCAAGTTCCTGGCGTAGTGACTTCAATTCAATTGCACTTTCATCCAGTTGAGATTGCAATATCTGACTGGTTTCTGCGAGTTCTTTAGTCTCTTCGATTATTTTGGTTAAAACCGTTTTGATATTCGACAGGCCCTGGTTTTTTTCCAGGTTTTTGCTGTGATTTTGAAACAGTATTGTTGCAGAGCTGGCTTTTTCGCCAGTATTATTTATTGCTTCACTGGTTTTATTAATTAACTCTAATAGGGTGTCATTTATTTTTTCAAGAGAATTAATAGATGTATCACTAATATATTTGTTAAACAGATGAATGCTTAATTTAGACGAGAATAAGGTCCGATTGGTAAGTAGTTTATCTATTTCGTTGTTTAAACTGATGTTTCTGCCAACAATATATTCATAAAAGACTGCAAAATTTAGAGGGTCTATGGCGATATTGTTTTTTGACATTAGGGGAAGTATTTGCCTTAGATATTCTGCATTTTGTTCCAGGGAGGCGGTGTATTCCGGAAAAAATGTTAAGTTGTCGGCCATCATTCTTTAAAAATAATAAAGGATTAATTGAATAAAATTTAAAACATTCTACGCATTATTTTTAGTATTTCAAGCGTAATGGATGTGGCAATAATCTATTGCTATCTTTAACAATGAATTACTATAAGTTCGTTAAATTAATTTAAATATTAAGTTACTCTATTTATTAATGTTCTAATAAATAGATTTAGTAAGGCACTATTAATAATCTGAAAATTTTGTTTAGCCATACATGCGTGCATGCAGATAAACCAATAAATGGATGCTTGCAAAGGGTGATTAAACAGCTTGTTGTAACCCGTTGGCTATCTGTCCGTAATTTGTGCTAAACCTTGGCTTGAATGCATTTTTCGGTTTGATTGATATGAACAGCTAAACCGTTTGCAACAGCCCCTTTATTCATGTCGCAATGCTTCAATAGGATCCAGGCGGGCCGCTTTACGCGCAGGAAAATAACCAAATACCACGCCAACTGTCGCTGAAAACAAAAAAGCGATAATCACGATGCCGCCTTGAAAGACAAACGGCACTTGTAAAATACCGGATAATGCCACCGCTGTTATTAACGCTAAAACAATTCCAATTATTCCGCCTAATGAAGACAGCACCATTGCCTCTACCAAAAACTGTAATAACACTTCGCGCTCCAGGGCGCCGATAGCAAGGCGGATACCAATTTCACGGGTTCGTTCGGTAACAGAGACCAGCATAATATTCATGATGCCGATGCCTCCTACCAATAAACTGACCGCTCCTACCGCACTGAGCAAACCGGTCATCGTTTGCGTGGTGTTGGATAACATCAGGGCAATTTCTTTCATATCCAACACATTAAAATTATTGTCGTCATTGGCAGCAAGATGACGTCGAACCCGCATGATTCGCTCAAGTTCGTGTTTAATATCTTCGGTATTAACGCCATCTTTAACTGAAACCTTAATCAAGTTAACGTCCTGATTACCGGCAATGCGACGTTGAAAAGTGCGTAGTGGCACAACAACAATATCATCCTGATCGGAACCCATCGATGACTGACCTTTAGACTCGAGCAAGCCTATGACTATGCAGGACAATTTTTGCAGGCGAATACGATTGTTCAAAGGGCTTTGGGAACCGAACAGTTTGGTCGCTACGGTCTGACCAATAACACAAACTGACGCACCGATTCTTGCTTCACTGACATTAAACAGCCTGCCTTGAGCGATTTTTTGGTTGCTTACAAAGAAAAAGGACTCGGTACTTCCCGTCACATTGGTCGACCAGTTTTGATTGGCATAAATAGCTGTTGTTGAACCAATTGCCACCGGAGCGACCGCTACCAGACCGTTAACTTCTCGATCAAGCACTTCGGCGTCGGCAATTTTAAAGGCTTCCGCACCTGATGTCTGGCCGGGTCCCATGCGTTTGCCGACGCTAATCATTAACAGATTACTGCCTAAACTGCTGATTTGTTCGGTAACCTGTTGTGTTGCGCCACCGCCTAAGGTAACTAAAGTAATAACCGCTGATACGCCAATAATAATGCCTAACATCGTTAAAATTGAGCGCATGACATTACGCCGTAATTCTCTTAACGCCAAAATGAAAGCATTGCCCAGCATTAAAGTTCGTGCTCTTGTTGATGATCGGTTTCTATCAAACCGTCTTTAAAATGCACGATGCGTTTGGCATAAGCCGCCATATCGCGTTCGTGAGTGACCATGACCACGGTAATATTCTTGTCCCGGTTAAGAACGGTAAGCAAATCCATAATTTCAAGGCTTCGTGCTGAATCTAAATTGCCGGTGGGTTCATCTGCCAATAACAGCGAGGGACCAGTGACAATGGCACGGGCAATAGCAACGCGTTGTTGCTGCCCGCCAGACAGCTCACCTGGCGTATGGCCTTCCCGATCCGCCAAGCCGACCGCCAGCAAAGCTTGCCTGGCCAAACGACGGCGACTGCGGGCGTTAATGCCGCGATAGATGAGGGGCAGTTCCACGTTTTCCAGAGCGGAGGTGCGGTTCAGTAAATTAAAACCCTGAAAAACAAAACCAAGATAATTGCGACGCAGCAAGGCTCTCTGATTACGGCTTAGTTCGCCCACATCAATGCCCTGAAAAAAATAATGACCGGTGCTTGGCGTATCCAGACAGCCCAGAATATTCATGCAAGTACTCTTGCCGGAGCCACTGGGGCCCATTATCGCAACGAATTCACCGGCATAAATGCTTAAATTGACGCCAGCCAGTGCTTTCATCAGCGCGTCGCCTGCACCGTATATTTTGGAAACATCACGTAACTCAAGTAAAGGATTTGGGGGGCTATGCCCTAAATGCTCTGTGGTGGTCATTCACTTGCCACTGTGCCAGTCACCAAGGCCGTACCGGCCTCGACAGGGCCACTTACGATTTCAGTCCAAATGCCGTCCGTAGCACCTTTTACAATGGTAACCTGTTTCAACCCTTGCTCACCCTGTTGCCAAACCTGTTGTTCTTTAGCTGATGCAGAAGCAATTGGCGGTTTGGAATCAGAACGGGGCGGACGCGGTAACATGGCACCGAGTAAACTGCTGCCGGATTTTTTTTCGTTCGAAACGATTTCGGGTGGTACAAAGCGAAATACCGCATTGCTGACTAATAGCACCTGGGACTTTTTATTAACGGTGATCAAGGCGGTAGCTGTCATGCCGGGTCGTAACGATAAGGCTGAATTATCCACCGCCAAGACAGTTTTATAAGTCACAACGCCGTCTACTGTCTGAGAGCCGAAGCGAACTTGAGTGATTTTGGCAGGGAAGGATTGGTCAGGATAGGCATCTACGGTGAACATGGCTTCTTGAGCCTCCTGAACCACACCAACATCGGCTTCATCAACATCTACCAATAATTCCATTTTGGTCAGGTCTTCTGCCAGTTTAAACAGTACCGGTGCCTGAAATTGCGAGGCTACCGTTTGCCCAGGTTCTACCGAGCGATCCAAAACCACGCCGTTAATCGGGGAATGGACAACGGCCTTGACAAGGTCGGTACGGTTAACGTTAAAAGCGCCCTGAGCCTGTTCAACAAACGCTTTGGCACTGGCGAGATCGGCTTTGGCCCTGTCCAGTGTGGCTTTGGCCGTATCCAGATCGTAAGGCGCAGGTACTTTTCCTCCGCTTAATTCCCTGACTTGATCCAGGCGTGCGAGCTTTATTTTAGCTTCTTGTAAAGTTGCTTCTCCTTGCAAGACTTTTGCCCGTGCTGATGCCAGCGCTGATGAAGACTGCAGTGCTATCGCTTCAAGCCGGGTCGTATCGAGCATTGCCAGCACTTGACCTACCGTTACGCGATCATTGTAATCGACAAGTACTTTTTTAATGGTTCCAGACACCTCAATGCCCACATCAACTTCCGTGACCGGTGCCAGCGTGCCCGTAGCGCTTACGGTTACCACCAAATCACCGCGTTTTACCTGCTCGGTCTGGTATTGTAGAGGTTTGGACTGGCGCGCTTGCACGATCAGAAAAATCATTAGCGATAGGATAATCCCGCCCAGAGCGATCCACAGTCCGCGCTTATTCGTAAAAAGCGGATTGTCGTTGAAGTCTTCAAGCCCCAAAGTTGTAGCGATAGTTTGTTGAGCCTGGCTTTTTTCTTCGGTCATGAGTTGGGTTCTATGTTGTTGCTATTTGCATCCCAGCCGCCGCCAAGCGCTTTGTAAAGCCGAATTACGTTGGATGCAACTTCTGTTTCACTGAGAGCCAGTTGATTTTGCACGGTTAGCAAAGATCGTTGCGCGTCCAGTACCCGTAAAAAATCGGTAGTTCCGGAACTGTATTGTCTTTGAGCTAATTCCAGGGCTTTTTGTCCAGCCTTGACTGCCTCTTGCAGGTCATCGCAGCGACTTTGTTCCTGCCCAAACGCACTCAGGGCATTTTCGACATCACGCAGAGCTTGCAGAATGGTTGCTTCATAAAGTGCTAAGGCCTGTTCTTGTAAAGCTGATTGTATGTCAACATTTCTGCGTAGTCGACCTGCGTCGAACAGCGTTAAAGCCGAGTTGGCAGCCATCTGGAAAGCTTTGGCGCTGGCGCTGTATAGATTGGTGTAGGCGAGTGCTTCCAAACCGATATAACCGGACAAATTAAAATTAGGGTACCTGGCTGCCGTGGCGACACCAATTTGTGCGGTTTGTGCCGCTAATTTTCGTTCCGAGCGACGCACATCCGGACGTTGCCGAAGTAAATCTGCCGGCAGTCCGACCGCAACTGACACCGGGGTTGCCGGAATGGCTTGCAGCGGGGAGAGCAAGGGTTTTAGTGTGCCGGGTGCCAGTCCGGCGAGTAGTGCAATCGCGTGTTGCGCCTGTGCCAGACCGGCGCGTAAGCTTGGAATTGTAGCGCGAGTGGTTTCCATATTGAGCATGGCTTGATCTACGTCCAATTCGGTGGTGAGCCCGGCCTGGTAGCGCCATTCGGTTAGCTGGTAGGTGTCCTGTTGAGCGGCCAGGTTTGCTTCGGTTATCACCAATCTGGCCTGAAAGGAGCGAACCAGGACATAATTAAGCGCCGTTTCTGCCGATAAACTTATTAAGATATCCCGCAAGTCTTCTTCGGAAGCCTGTAAGCTGGCATCAGCGGCTTCAATACTCCTGCGGAATTTGCCAAAAACATCCACTTCCCAACTTGCATCAAAGGCGTTTCTGAAAAAATCGGTTGTCTCTCCAGTCCCCGCTTCCTGGCTGCTGCCGGTTTGAGTGGTGGCAGCCTTTGCGGAAAGTGTCGGAAATAAATTAGCCCTGGCTAACCCCAATCTGGAGCGGGCTTCCTGCAAACGTGCTTTGGCCTGGCGTAAATCAAGATTATTGGCTTGTACCTGCGCTATCAGCTTGGACAAAATGGGGTCATTAAAAATGGCCCACCATTTAACGAAGACGCGGCTTTCTATAGGTAGGCTTTTGGCTGGCGAAGTAACGCTCCAATTAGCCGGAACAGAGCTTGGCGGTTGCTTATAATCAGGCCCGACCATACAGCCAGACAAGGTCAAGCCAAGTAAAGGCCCGGTAATAGAAAGTTGATGTATAAGCGGGTATTTCATTTTCTTTCAAAATAGGGGTTAACCCTATGGTTTTCGCTATGACAGATAATCATGGTCTTACCTCATTGTTAAGCGATTTCCTGAAAATTAACAAAAAACCGACGCCATTCAGGTGTATACATTCCCGGATAGCGTCTTAGTTCAGTATGCAATTGCGTTAGCGGATTGTATACGTATTCCTCAAAGTGCAGTCGGGTAAATTAATCATTCAGAATGATTTTTGCTGTCGCTTTAAGGCTAACAGTTTAAAAATCGTAAGGTCCGACATGGCCTTTCAATGTCGTTTTATGAATTTAAACAGTTTTTTCCATGACATGGTTACTCTCTTTTTTCTGGTTGCTGAGTAGTTATAGAAAGCAGATGCTCTAAAAACTGTGTTTGTTTGTTATATTGCTTGCCATTAAACCTCTTTAAAACAGGACTGTAATGTTAAGACTATTTCATACGGCAGATTGGCATTTGGGACATCATTTACATGGTGTTTCACGACAACAGGAGCATCAGCAGTTTTTGGATTGGTTGCTACAGGAGTTGCATGACAAACAGGCCGATGCGCTCATTGTTGCCGGTGATATTTTCGATTCGGCAAATCCATCTTCCGCCGCGCAATCCCAACTTTACGCTTTTTTGGTTAAAGCGAAAACCCGGCAACCCCAGCTTGATATTATATTAATCGGCGGCAATCACGATTCTGCTACCCGGCTTGATGCGCCATCGTCCATACTTAAAGCGCTAGGCATAACTGTTGTCGGTGGCTTGACGCAGGCAGACCAAAGCACTATTGACTGGGAGCGCTTGTTGATACCGCTGACCAATGCCCAGGGTGAGATTAAAGCCTGGTGCGGAGCCATGCCATTTTTGCGCAACGCCGATCTTTCCGTCAATGTCGTAACAGATTTAGAGTCATTACAACCGGAGCAGCAAAATACTGATCCTTTGATTTCCGGGGTGAAAACACTTTATGCAGAATTGGTCGCTCAGTTGCAACAAAAAGCCGTAAATTCAGAAAATCTGATTCTTACCGGGCATTGTTATATGGTCAATGGCGCAATTTCCGAATTAAGCGAACGAAAAATATTGGGCGGTAATCAACATGCGCTTCCCGTTGACTGTTTTCCAGCCAATATTGCTTATGTGGCTTTAGGACATTTGCATTTGGCGCAAAAAGTCGGCCCCAACGAGCATATTCGCTACAGTGGCTCCCCGATTCCCTTGTCATTTGACGAAACTGATTACCTGCATCAGCTGGTGCAGGTAGATGTAAAGTCAGGTCAGTCTGTTCAAATCAGCAAAATTAAAATTCCCCGTAGCGTTCAATTATTGAGAATCCCCAATGGCAAAGATTTTGCTGTGTTGCCTGAAGTGATAGCGCAGTTGGAAGCTCTGAACCTCGGTATTTTGCCCGGAGAACAAAGACCGTTGCTTGAATTGCGAATCAGGCTGGAAAAACCTGAGCCGGGTTTGCGGCAACAGGTAGAAGAAGCGATTACCAATCTCCCGGTACGATTATTAAAAATTTCTACCGCTTACGCTGGCAGTGAGAAAAGTCTGGCGGAGCTGATTATCGAAGAGCGACTGGAAGAATTGCAACCTTTGGATGTTTTCCAGCGCTGCTATCAAAACAAGTATGATAAGGAAGCGCCTGAGCTAATGAACGCATTATTTAATGAATTGGTTGAAAGTTTGCAAGGAGCTGACTAGTGCGAATTTTAGCGATACGAGGCAAGAATCTGGCCAGCCTGGCCGAACCGTTTGAGATTTTACTGAACGAAGGACCGCTGGAACAAGCCGGACTGTTTGCGATTACCGGACAAACGGGGGCTGGAAAAAGTACGATACTGGATGCTTTGTGTCTGGCGCTTTATGATGAGATTCCGCGCCTGCCTGCTGGTCAAGGTTTTGCTGTTGGCCATAAAGATGAAGATGAAAAGCTTCGGGTTACCAGTAATGATGTGCGTTCAGTTTTGCGTAGAGGTACCAGTCACGCTTATGCCGAAGTTGATTTTATCGGCAAGGACAAACTTCACTACCGTGCCCGCTGGGAGGTCAGTAAGGCACGCGGTAAGGCAGATGGTCGTCTGCAGGCACAAGAAGTCATACTCACTAATATCGCCAGTGGTCAGCGTATCGGTCAGGGCAAGAAAAGCACGTTAGAGGCGATCAGTGAACTGATGGATCTTAATTTTGACCAGTTTCGACGCTCGGTGCTGTTGGCTCAAGGTGATTTTTCGGCGTTTTTGAAGGCTAAAAAAGATGAACGTTCCAGTTTATTGGAGCGCATTACCGGTACCGACATTTATTCTGAGCTGTCGATGGCCGCTTTTGAACGGGCCAGGCAGGAAAAAGACCTGTTAGGCCAGATTGCCAGTCGACTACAGGATCAGATTCCGCTTGATGAAGCAGCAAGACTTCTGCTGGAGCAACAGCGGGATCAATTAATTCTTTCTGTGGCTGAATTGGATAAGCAAATTGCAGGCAATCAGAAAATTATTGAATGGTATGTGGAAAATAAAAAGTTGCAAGCCGCTGCAAAGCAGGCGTTAGACGGCCTGGCCTGCAGTCGGCAAAACTGGGATTCAGCAGAGCCGGAACGATTGTTAATCCAAAAAGTTGAAGCAGCGCAGCCTTTAAGGCCGATGTTAAGTCAATTCAAAACAGCAAGCGCCGAACTTCAGGAGTCACGGCAAAAACTTGTAACTGGTAGTGAACAACAGATAAGCACTGAATTGAAATTGCAAGAATCCAGAGAGCATCTGGAAGTTCTGGCTACAGCGTTGCTTGCCGCAGAACTACAGCAACAACAGGCGAAACCTGTATTAATTCAAGCAAGGGCCCTGGATACCAGGCTTGAAGTTATGAAGCAAGCGGTTACTACCTTGGCAACTGAAGAAGTTCAGTTGCATGAAACAGTAAATAACGCTGAAAAAGAGCATCAATCGTTGTTAAGTCAGCAGACGCAACAAAATCGGGCGCTGCAGCAGTTAAATCTTTGGCTGGAACAAAATAAGGCGATTAAACCCGTTGCTAACGAATGGAGTCGCTGGGAAGCCGATTTGGAGCGTTATCAAGCGTTAAACAACCAGAAATTAGCCATTGAACTTAAGGCTGAGCAGTTAAAACTATCTGTATCTCACGATGAGCGCAATCTGGCAGAGTTAAAACTTGCGCTTGAAGCCAGTGATAAAAGGCAAACTCAGCATCAACTGACGTTGGTAGAACTAAAACAGCAGGACAGTCAGCAATCTTTTGATGACTTGCTGCAAACAAAAGAAAACCTTGAATTTAAGCGTGGCCAGCTTACCCAAGTATTAAGTCTTATAACTAATGTCCGTGAGCTAAAGCAATTTATAAATCAGGATACGGAGAAACTTGCGGCAACCAAGCAGGCTAGTAAGGACGGCTCGCTAGAATTACAAACATTAACGCAGCAGCAACTTGTTAATGGCGCTGCTCTGGGCGAAGCCAAAAAAGCCTTGGTTTTGATACAGGCAACAACGCATAAGAATGCGGAACAATTTCGCGCATTGTTGCAGGAAGATCTGCCGTGTCCGGTTTGTGGCGGGCTGGAACATCCCTGGAAACATCAGTCAGGCATTACTGATAAACAGGCTTTTGCACAGGCAGAGCGTGTTACTGAGCTTGAAAAACAACATGAAATTCTGATTAAAAAGTTAGCCGAGATTACCAAAGAAATTAGTCAGGGGCAGGAACACTGCATTGCGCTGGAAGAGAAATTAGTACTTGCCAAGGCGAAAATGAGTCAGTACGTCATTGATTGGAGTGTATTAGTTTTGGATGTTAAAGCTGATTTTTCTGATATTGATGAAGTGCTGATATCGGAACTTAAAAGTGACCAAACTAAAATATTGGCTGATTTGGAGCAGATTAAACAGCAAGAAAAAGCAGTTCTGACAGTACAAAAACAGCTTAAGACGACTCAGGATTTATTCAATGCAGGACAGGCAAAAAAAGAAAAGTTAGCTGGCGAATACGCTACGATGGATAGGCAGTGCGTCACACATAAAACCGAATGGGAACACGGTGCCAAAAGTATTCTGGATACGGAAAAGCAACTTAAAGCACTGGTTGAGGTTTTGGCAACCCCGTTTGCAGAATTAGAAAACTGGCAAGTACATTTATACGATTCCACAGAACGCTTCAGGCAAGACTGTGCTGCAAAAGTACAGCAGCACCAGCGTACCGAACGGGAGATAGAAACTTCGGCCAAAACACTGGAAAAGATTAACCGGGACGAACAGCTTTTTAGTCAGTCGTTAAAGCAAGCGCAGCTTCAACATCAGCTTAAACAAGGCGAGTTAAACATTCATGAAGCAGAGCAGCAAAAGTTGTCGGATCAGCGAGCCGAACTCTTGCCCAATGTTACGGCCAACAGTTATGAGCAAACTTTGAATCAGAAATTGCTGGAGGCAAAAACTACGCATCTGCAAGCCGGAGTTACAGTTAATAAGGTCGAAACGGAGCTGGCAACATGTAAACAAAATCAGCAGCATTGGCAAACAGAGACCGACAGGCGTAGTTGTAATCTGGAAAAAGCCTTCAGCGCACTGAACCAGTCACTGGAAAAGCTGGCGATTGATCAGGAGCAGTTAAATCTGCTGTTAGAAAAAGACTCGCGTTGGCTGGCCGAACAGAAAACCAATATGGCAGGATTGGAACGTCTTTTACAAGAGTCGATTGCCTTGGTAAAAGTAAAGAACGAAGCGTGTCATAGGCATCAGGTGGAGGCTATTACAATTGCCGAAGAAGATGCAGTAAAGCTTTCGGGCGATTTGCAACAACAAAGACAGCTCATTCATAGCCACAAGGAAGAGCAGGTGATCTTGCTGAGGGAAGACGATAAAAAAATAAATGCAGGTCAGGTTTTGAAAGCTGAATTTGATCGGCAGCATGGATTTTGGGCGCAGTGGGAAAGCCTGAATGAATTGATAGGTTCAAAAAACGGCGCCAAATTTCGGGTGTTTGCCCAGAGTTTGACGCTGGAAGCATTGCTGGCGCACAGTAATCAGCATCTTAAGGACTTTGCCAAACGCTATGCCTTACAACGGGTACCAGGCAGCGATCTTGAACTGCAAATTATCGATCGTGATATGGCTGATGATGTGCGTAGCGTCCACAGTCTGTCTGGCGGCGAAAGCTTTCTGGTATCACTGGCTCTGGCCTTGGGGTTGGCTTCCTTGTCTTCGAATAAGACTCAAGTGGAATCGCTGTTTATCGACGAAGGCTTTGGCAGTCTCGATCCTGAAACCTTGGACATGGCAATTGCCAGTCTGGATACTCTGCAAGCCTTGGGTAGAAAAGTCGGCGTTATCTCACATGTACCTATTTTGGTTGAACGCATCGGTGCTAAAGTGCTAGTTGAAAAACAGGGCGGAGGTCGAAGTCGTGTTGTGATAGCGGGTGGATATTGAAAAATAAAGACAGATAAATACAAAATGGCTGCCAATTGAATTTATGTATCACGTTATTGAAACGGGTTAAAAATACTTTTCTGCATTTTCCGATATAAATGGCAATGCTGAGAAAACGCTAACCAGAAAAATATTGTTCTTTTTTTGTTCTTAATTTTTATATTATGCTATGCTTATAAAAAACAAAACGAGAACATTTTTATGAATACTCTTACCCGAAAACAAAGAGAAATTGTTGATTTTCTGTTGCAAAATCCAGAGGCCTTTTCGCATCCTCCAAGCTTGGAGGAGTTGTGTGTGGCCTTGGGACTCAAGTCACGCGGATCCTTGCATAGACTGGTGCAAGGTTTGGTTGAAGCCGGGTTGATTGAAGTTCTTGATCGCAAACATCGGGGCATTCGCCTAACCGAAAAAGCAAAGAAAAGTGGGCAGGAAAGCATCGAAACATCTAACTCGCTGCGCTATGTTGGTTCAATTGCTGCAGGTAGACCAATTGAAGCGATTGAAGACGAGCGATACATGGTCATCCCCGATGAAATCAAAACAGATCAACTTTGTTATGTGCTCAAGGTAAAAGGGGATTCGATGATTGAAGAAGGAATATACGATGGTGATTGGGTGGTCATTGAGCAACGCTGTCATGCA
>CAIKYI010000055.1 GCA_903831545.1 uncultured Methylobacter sp.
ATTACTGTATTGATTTGTTGCGCTTTGAATAGCCATTTTTTATCCCCTTACTGTCCCATTTTTAAAGTTTGAAGCATCATCTGCTTTGCAGTATTCAACACATCAACGTTATTCTGATAGGAGCGCGATGCCGACATCATATTAGCCATTTCTTCAACCGTATTAACATTGGATTTATAAATGTAACCATTGCTATCTGCCATAGGATGGTTCGGCGCATACTCCATAACAGGCGCATCCTTACTCTCGACAACCCCTAGAACTTTGACTTTAGCCGTGGCATTTTGTTTATTCATTACATTATTCAATTCAGCGGCAAACACCGGCTGCCTGGATTTGTAAACATCGTCAACACTGCGACCGACACTGTTTGCATTGGAAATATTGCTCGCGACCAGATTAAGTCTTAACGACTGGGCATTCATGCCGCTTCCGGCGATATCAAATACACTTAAAGTCATGATTATTGCCCTCTGATTGCAGTCATTAAACCGCTAAACTTATCACCGATAAAATGTAAGCTGGCCTGATACTGCACAGCATTTTCGGCGTATCTGGCCTGCTCGACATGAGTTTCTACGGTGTTGCCATCCAAAGAAACCTGATTCGGATTCCTATACATGAGATTAGCCCCAAGCACCTGCTGCTGTGGTGAAATATGCCCCGCTGAAGTCCGTTCCATGGCTGCACCTGAAGCCACGGTTTGTTTTAAAACTGACTTAAAATCAAGATCACGGGCTTTAAAATTAGGCGTATCTGCGTTAGCCAGATTAGCAGCCAATATCTCACTTCGTTTTTCTCTAAAAGCCAGAGCCTTGGGTTCAATGCCTAGTGCTGTGTCAAAATTAATAGCCATAATGTATCTCCTGATTACTTTTACAAAAAACATAGCACAGCACATGCCAATAAAAAAATAACTTTTAAAATCAATTTATTATATTTTTACAATCATTTATCTCCCGTCTTGTAGTTGATTGGGCTTAAAATACCCAAAAACAGATCGGCAAAAAATAGCCGCAAATACCTATATCTAGCCCTGCAAGCCTGATTCGAATGTATGTCAATAATTTGACTATTTGTTAAAAGTAACGATGTATCCCCCCTGAGGCAACTTACCAACATCTCAAAGCAGGCCACTAATGATAAAGAAATCACCTGTACTTCTGATCCTAGTCTTCATTTTTTTAAGCAACGCTTACGCTGAAGAACAGGCGATGCAATCACATGAATCGATTAATGAAGCTGTTAAAGTTTATATTGCGCAGCATATAAACTTGTCAGGTGAGTTTGAAGTAAGCGTGACGCCTTTGGACAGCCGCTTAAATTTACCGCAATGCAGCAATTCGCTGGAGGCATTTTCTCCAACTGAAGTAATTAAAGCTGGCAGAGTCACTATTGGTGTACGCTGCAATAACCAGGAAAAAAAATGGTCGATATTTACTTCGGCCATTATTAAGACATTTCAAAATATTGTTGTTTTATCTCAACCGTTACAACGCGGCGAAATCATTACTCGAGCCCATCTTGCAATTGAACGAAGGGAAACATCCAATCTTAGAGATGATTTTGTCACTGAACTGGAGTATGTTGAAAACAAGCAACTAACACATCAACTGAGTGCGGGAGCCATTGTTAGTCTGAAAAATCTTGTTGAACCCAAGCTGATCAAACGTGGGGACAAAGTCATTATCAGTACCTCAAGACCTGAATTTTCGATACGAATGAGCGGCATAGCGATGATGGACGGTACAAAAGGCCAGCTTATCAAGGTTAAAAATCAAAACTCCGGACGTATAATCAATGCAACCGTTATCGAATCTGGTTTGGTCACGGTCAATTATTAAACTTGCGCCAACAACCAAACCCATTAAAAAAATTAAAGTTTTTTATCGTACGGCCGCTAAATATCACAAATGAATAAAAGAGTAAGGAATTTGACATGGCTATCGAAATATCCAGCAAAATAAACAACTTTCAAACTACCAAAACGCCTCCAAAGGCTAATGTCGATAGTGAGAAAAAAACCACCATTACAAGCACAGAAAAAAATGACAGCGTTGCACTGACAAGTGCCTCGCAAGAAATTAAAAAAGCTGTTGGCTCATCCTCCGCAGCGCCTGTGAATACTGATAAAGTAAATGCCATTAAAAAAGCACTTGCTGACGGAAGTTATTCCATAAATGCAGGGCAGATTGCAAAGAAGTTGATTCAATTTGAAAAATTAATGCCTCAAGACAATTAATCCGTCATTTATGATAGTAAAAACATTTCCGGTTACTGAGCAACTTATTCTTAATGCGCTTGGTTTTGCACAGCAGCTTAATCAGGAACTGGCAAGGGAAGCAGATGCGTTAAAACAAACGCAGCAGCCCGAAGTGATTAACGAGATCGCTGCCAAAAAAAAACAGCTGGTTGCAAATCTTGAGCAGTTTAACTCACAACTTGCCCAGGTACTGGCAACCGAGAATCTACCTAACAATCAAGAAAGCATAAAAGCCTATTTTAATCGGGCTGAAGAAGCTGGCGTGCTAATTGCGGAAGCGTCCGAAAACTGGACGAAACTCATGGTGGCTTGCACTGAATGCCGACACTTAAATGAACAAAATGGCGCCGGTATTGATCTTTTATCTCGCCATACCAAACGCTCACTGGATATTTTAAAAGGCAAGTCAGAATTCACCAATACTTATGGCGCAGACGGCGCAACCCAAAGCGACCGACATTCTCAGCGCCTGATTTCGGTGTAGACATTTTTAAAAACGTCCTCATTTACAGTATACACTTCTCAAAAAGCTCCCAGCTTATTACGTTTTCAGGTTTTCCTCTATCTACTCAATATCTTCCGGGGATGAATTAAAAACTCATCTATGATAGAATTTGCACAGCTTAGCCCCGATAGCTCAGCTGGATAGAGCGGTCCCCTCCTAAGGGACAGGCCGGTGGTTCAAATCCGCCTCGGGGCACCACCTAAATCACAAATTATATTACCAACGCTCTTGAACACACCTACGCAAAACAAGAGATACCAGCTAATCCAACGCTACAAACTCCCAACATTCCCGATCATTCTCGAGCAAAGTCTCTGATTGCGATTGCTATAACTCCCAACACCCTTTTCATAAAGCTGTAAGACATTTGTCAACAGCTATTTTATTATTGAGACCCTAACTAATATGCCATTTACCACCCTCGGTTTATCTGATCCACTGTTGCGCGCCATTGCTGATGCGGGTTATACCACACCGTCTCCAATTCAATCACAAGCCATCCCCGCTGTTTTAGGTGGCCATGATGTTCTTGCCGCCGCACAGACAGGAACAGGTAAAACAGCCGGATTTACTTTACCTATCCTGCACCGTTTATCACAAAAAGCTTACGGCAATAATCGGCCGGTCAGGGTTTTAATTTTAACCCCAACCAGAGAACTCGCTGCACAAATTGGCGAATCAGTAAATAAGTATGGGGCACATCTTCACCCCCGCTTAAAGTCCGAAGTCGTATTTGGCGGCGTAAAAATAAATCCTCAGATGATGAGATTACGGGGTGGCGTCGATATTTTGGTTGCTACACCGGGGCGATTACTGGATTTGGTTAATCAGAATGCGGTAAAGCTCGATCAGGTTGAAACACTGATACTTGACGAAGCCGATCGCATGCTGGACATGGGATTTATTCGAGATATTCGTAAAATTATTGGATATCTTCCAAAAAAGCGCCAAAACCTGCTGTTTTCTGCAACTTTTTCTGAAGATATTCGTAAGCTCACCACAGGGCTATTGGTTAATCCGATTAAAATTGAAGTCGCTGCACGCAATACGGCTGCTGAACTGGTTGAACAAGTCGCTTATCTGGTCAATAAAGCCAATAAAACCGAACTACTTTGTCATTTGATTAAAGAACATGACTGGCAGCAGGTGTTGGTGTTTACAACAACTAAACATGGCGCGAACCGACTCACCGAAAAACTTAATAAAATAAACATTAAAGCCGCAGCGATCCACGGTAACAAAAGTCAGGGGGCCAGAACCAGCGCTTTAGCCGGCTTTAAAGCCGGTGAAATCAGGGTGCTGGTAGCAACCGATGTAGCTGCGCGAGGCATTGACATTAACTTGTTGCCACACGTGATCAATTTTGAACTACCCAAAGCGCCGGAAGATTATGTTCATAGAATTGGTCGTACCGGGCGGGCAGGAGAAGAAGGCAAAGCCATATCTTTGGTCTCTCATGATGAATACAGTTTTTTACGTTCAGTTGAAAAACTTATAGGCAAAGAGATTAAACGCGAACAAATCCCCGGCTTTGAAGCCTCTGCTGTAGCACCGCCAATGCCCCCCGAAGAACCTCGTGGACCTCGTCCGATCAGAAACTCAAGCCCTCGCAAGCCTGGAGGCAATCAAAATAGAAGCAGGCCAAACACAAGAAACGCATAGTTTTTTACGAAACGGGTTGCCGACCAGCATCACATTAGCAAGCTGATCAGCAACCCGACAAACTTATCCCCATTGAGACTTATGGACATTAAAACTGCGGCCCTTGATTTTGCCATTTTTTAAACAGGCAAAGGCTTTATCAATACTTTCACGTTTGACAGCCACATAGGCATGGGCATCAAATATATCGATTTTGCCTACTTCGCTGCCCGCAATACCACCAGCTCCGGTTAAAGCGCCCAAAATATCACCGGGACGTACTTTGTTTTTTCGTCCGCCGTCTATCCACAAAGTTATCATCGGCGCCTCGAAGCGTTGTTCATAGCTCATTTCAAAGGGTGCAACCTCATCCCATTTGACTGAAATAGCTTGATAGTCTTCAATAGCTTTAACCCGATTCAATTCCTGGTCAGTGCATAAACTTAAGGCTAAGCCCTTTTTACCTGCGCGCCCTGTTCGTCCAATGCGATGCACGTAAATTTCAGGATCCCAGGGCAAGTCATAATTGATCACCGCCTGCATATCTTTAATGTCCAGACCGCGAGCAGCCACATCGGTCGCCACCAAAACCGAACAACTTTTATTGGAAAAACGCACTAACACCTGATCACGCTGCTTTTGCTCAAGATCACCATGAAGCGCCTGAACAGAAAAACCGCATTTCTCCAAAGATCCGGCCACATCCTGGCATTCCTTTTTGGTGTTGCAAAAAACCACAGTTGATTCTGGTCGATAATAGGATAAAAGATAACCCAGCGCATGTGTCCTTTTGGATTTTTCTACCTGAAAAAAACGTTGCTCAATATCGCTGTCATGATGACTGGTCTCAATACTGACGGAAACCGGTTTGAACTGGTATTTCTGGCTCATTTCTCGAATCGGATCAGCGTAAGTCGCTGAAAAAAGAAGCGTTTGCCGATGAGTCGGCGCGTATGAAATAACATCGGATATCGCTTCTTCAAAGCCCATATCCAACATGCGGTCAGCCTCGTCCAGCACCAAAACTTTTAGGTTACTTAGCCGTAAACTGCGTTTGCGCAAATGTTCTTGTAACCGTCCCGGTGTACCGACCACGACATGAACACCGTGTTCCAGCGAACCCAATTGCGGACCGAAAGGAACACCCCCACACAAGGTCAGCACCTTAATATTTTGCGTAAACCGTGCCAATCTCCTGATTTCTTTGCAAACCTGATCGGCAAGTTCCCGAGTTGGGCAAACCACCATGGCCTGAACTCTAAAACTGTTAAAATCCAACTTGGATAACAATCCAATACCAAACGCGGCAGTTTTACCACTGCCGGTTTTGGCTTGCGCGATTACATCTCTGCCATCAAGAATATGCGGCAAACTTTCTGCCTGAATTGGCGTTAAGTGGGTATAACCCAATGATTCAATGTTTTCAAGCAGGGCGGGTTTTAAAGCTAGGGAAGAAAATAATGCAGTATTCACAAGGACTCTTTATATTGACGCGTATGACGGCGAACTGCCGTAATTCAATAGCTTATGATAACAGATATTGAGACTTCGGGCGGACAAGGTTGATTTTTAACCATACTGGAGGTAAACCTTCCAGTCAGTGGGCTTAAAAAATTCATCCCGAAGGTTAAGAAGAAAAATCATACTGCTACAGGATGATTTAACAAAATTTAACCCTACTGAAATAAATTGAATTTATACTGATATAATAAGTCGCTTGCTTCTAACACTTTGATTAATTAATCACTCATGAATCAGATCCGTCCCAAAGGCTTTATTCGACCATTACATTCCAAACTACAGTCCTTGGCGCGTACCCTCGATATAGCTTTAATTGTAGCGTCGCTCTATATATCCTTAAATTATTACCAACTCCCCCTCGACCAAGAGTATTTATTGCCTTGCCTTATAGCTGCGGCATTGTTTGGCATTTTTGCCGAAAATAATGAGATTTATCAAGGCTGGCGCGGCGCGCCTTTATTCGATGAAGCCTTACGCATACTACTTTCCTGGCTAGGCGCATTTACACTAGTCATCAGCGGCGTTTATCTTTACAACGCCAACTATAATTATTCATTGGAAGCCATCGAATTATGGCTGCCACTTTCCCCTTTCAGCATCATTCTGATGCACTCCATCCGACGAGGATGCCTGGCTTATCTAAGAAGACACGGATTTAACACACGCTTTTACGCCATACTCGGCGCTAACCCGCTGGGTTACAGACTTAAAACAGCCATATCAGAAATGCCCTGGCTAGGTTACAACTTTGTAGGTTTTTTTGATGACCGCTCTGAATCTGAAGATCGGCGTCTCGGTTCTGATCAAATCGACGATATTAAAGGGGGATTTGATCAACTACTTGACCAAGCAAAATCAGGCATGATCGACCATGTCTACATCACCTTACCGTTATGCGCGGAAAAGCGTATAGGGACTTTTATACAACAACTGGCCGACAGCACGGTTTCGGTTAACATCGTTCCCAACTTTTTTACCTTCAACCTAATCCAGTCCAAATGGAGCAATGTACAAGGCATTCCCGTGGTGAGCGTTTTTGATACACCATTTAATGCCTACGATAGCGTAACTAAACGCATTGAGGATCTTGTGCTGTGTATGATCATCCTGCCGATTATAGCTATACCCATGCTTATCATCAGTATTGCTATCAAACTAACTTCACGGGGCTCGGTGCTTTTCAAGCAACAACGCTATGGTATAAAAGGCGAGCCAATAGAAGTTTGGAAATTCCGCTCCATGACAGTCAGTGACAACGGCATCAATGTAAAGCAAGCTACCAAAAATGATGCCCGCATAACGCCACTTGGAAGTTTTTTGCGAAGAACGTCCCTCGACGAACTACCGCAGTTTTTGAATGTCTTACAGGGCACCATGTCAGTAGTCGGACCACGTCCCCATGCCGTTGCACATAATGAATACTACCGAAAACAGATTCAAGGATACATGTTGCGTCACAAAGTCAAACCGGGTATTACCGGTCAGGCGCAGATTAATGGCTGCCGGGGAGAAACTGACACACTTGATAAAATGGAAGCCAGAATTCATCACGATCTGGAGTATTTGAAACAATGGTCATTATGGCTCGATATAAAAATTGTGCTTCTGACTA
>CAIKYI010000056.1 GCA_903831545.1 uncultured Methylobacter sp.
AACTTAATAACATCAATAACATCAATTCCTGCCTAATGGTCATTAAGCCAGCAAACAAAGGCCCTTGCTTTTCATATTTAGGCGTACGCATAAATGGCTTGCCTGAGGTAAATAAACCCTGCACTGTGCCTTGAGCAACGGTATGGGTTAATGCTAATCCAGTTAATGACGCGCCTAAGGATTCCCATATTGAACACGGTACTCGTGCTTGATATAGCCACAAACCACGCAAAATTTTAAAACTGAATAAGCCGATGGTTGGCATTAAAAACACGTTAGAGGGTAGCTCGCTACCAATGGGATCATAGAGAATCACCGCCGTTAAAATCAAACTCGATGTGGTAAATAGCAACGCTAAAGCATCTGAGAACCACGGTAGCCAACCTGCAATAAAGTAATAGCGTTGGGCGGGTGTTAAGGGTGATTTTTTGGTCGGTAAAAAGCTACGCCAATGCCCTTTAATAATTTGCATCGCGCCATATACCCAACGGAAGCGTTGCGTCATATAACCTGAGAAAGTGTCGGGCATTAAACCTTTGCCAAACGAGTCTTTGACATAAACTGAGTCATAACCTGCTTCATAGAGACGTAAACCCAATTCGCTGTCTTCACAAATACACCATTCTGCCCAGTTGCCGACTTCTAGCAAGGCTGATTTTCGTATCATGGTCATAGTGCCATGTTGAATAATGGCGTTGTATTCATTGCGTTGCACCATGCCGATATTAAAAAAGCCTGCATATTCCCAGTAGCAAAAATTTTTGAAGGTACTTTGATTGCGGTCCCGGTAATCTTGTGGTGATTGTACAAAACCGACATTTTCATTATCAAAATACGGCACCATGCACTTTAACCAATCGGGCGACAGGATGTAATCGCTATCGATGACGGCAATAATTTCGGCATCGCTATCAGTTTGTTCGAGCGCGTGATTGATTGCCCCTGCTTTAAACCCTGGCCAGTTTTCTAAATGGAAGAAACGAAACATCGGCCCTAAGCGTTCACAATCAGCTTTGACAGGTTCCCAAACAGCGGGGTCTTTGGTGTTGTTGTCCATTACCAATACTTCTAAGTTGGGATAATCGACTTTTGCTAGAGCTTCCAAGGTTTTGCGCACCATCATGGGCGGTTCATTATGAATCGGTAGATGTAGCGAAACCTTAGGATATTTAAAACTTTCAGTGGGGGTGAGTGGTTGAAAAGTGCGTGCTGTTTTTTTGTGCCAGATAACTTCGGCAATTTCCAAACTTTCGATCAGTAAAATAACCACCGCCATTGCCTGCATTAATAGCATCAATGCCCAAAAGAAAATACTTAAATTTGTTTGATATTGATGCGCCCCTATTGAGGCAGACCAGAAAATCACTGAAACCGCTAAGTTAGCAATCAGCCCAAAAAATAATACCCCAGGTAATTTTAGTGTGCTGCGGGTAAATAAAAATAAGCCCATCAGTAGTAAACTAAAAACAGCCGCGCCTGTTGCCCAACGTTCCCAATCTGGCATAGCAACGACATCGCCATCCATTGGGTATTTAGGTTCGCGATCCGCATTAAAGATACCCCAATACGCGCCGACCGAGCCTTCTATCGATTTTTTCCACGGTTGATCGAAAGCCTCAACAATGTAATAGTTGAGTTTGTCTTTGTCTTTTAAGTTTTGGTTATATTCATCAACCCGATTGAAAAATTCACGCAAAAACTTTGCCTGATTGGCTCTTGACGGCGTTGAATGTTGA
>CAIKYI010000057.1 GCA_903831545.1 uncultured Methylobacter sp.
CGGGAATCGGGAAGTTTTTTCAACGCATCAATAAATTTTAAATCTGGGTATCTCATCGCATTTCTAATCTGAAATGCTACATTTTACAGTCAAGCTAATTTTTTATGAGAAAGCCGTGGGGCTGGCAGCAGCTTCTGGAACGTTAGTGCCAACAGGTGGAACATCTTATACAACCAGTTCTGTGATGCTTGAAGCTGCTGATTTTGTCAGTGTTGCTTTTGGAACAGATGCTGTTACTGCGAACACAACAGGCAATGCTAGATTTATTTACGATACGGTTGGTAAAGTGTTGTATTTCGATCCAACTGGCAATACAACTATTGATACTACTGGTGCTGCAACAGCAGGTGCAGCTGATGATTTTGCTGTGGTAAAAACAACAGGGGTAAGTTTGGTTTCAACCGACTTTATGTTTGTTTAAAGTTCGTTAAGTTTTAAAACCTAAAAAGCCCTGCCGCTGTGAAGTGGTGGGGCTTTTTTGTTGTGGTATGATTTAAACCGCGTAAACACACGGGAGAAATAGTTGTGACAGACGAAGAATTGAAAGAATTGGTTGCGAGTTTGGCGATTGCTCAAAGAAAAACTGATGAGCATATTGAGAGTTTATTGGAGGCTCAAAAAGAAACGGACAGAAAACTTAAAAAAGTAGGCGATTTGGTTGGAAATATAGGACGTAATCAAGGTGATGTTGCAGAAGAATTCTTCTTCAATAGTTTGGCTGGCGACGCACATTTAGGCTCGGTTCATTTTGATGACATTACTAAAAACCAGCATAAACAACGTGGTAAATTTCAAGAAGAATACGATATTGTGATGACGAATGGTGAAGCGGTTGGCATTGTCGAAGTGAAATACAAAGTCCATGAGAACGACTTGAAAAAGTTAGAACGTAAAATGCAAAATTTCAAAAAACTGTTTCCGATTTACGAGGCTTATAAAATTTATGGTGCGATTGCATCGTTTCATATCAACGATGATGCAAAAGAAGCGGCGTTAAATCAGGGGTTTTTTGTGCTGCAACGTAAAGGCGATATATTGCAAACCGATTGCGCTGAAAATCTGATGGTGCTTTAAATGTTAAAACCCGCTTTTGCTTGAGCGTTTTAACGCTATAATTTGTCCTTTATAAATCAAATCTTTTATTTTTTTCTAGCTGCAAGGAAATTTTCCCTCATGACGCAAAACACCACTCATTTTGGCTTTAAACAAGTCGCCACCGAAGATAAGGTCAAACTAGTTCGCGGCGTTTTTGATTCAGTTGCTGGACGCTACGACATTATGAACGATTTGATGTCGATGGGCGTACATCGCATTTGGAAACGTGTCGCGGTTGATTTAAGTCAAGTTCGTACTGGTTATAGCGTGCTAGATTTAGCTGGTGGAACGGGCGATTTAACCACTTTATTTAGTCAAAAAGTCGGAAAATCTGGGCAAGTCGTATTGGCAGACATAAATGCTGCGATGCTTTGCACGGGACGAGATCGATTGATTGACAAAGGTTTAACGGGTATTCGTTACGCACAAGTTAATGCCGAATGCTTGCCGTTTGCCGACAATACGTTTGATTGTGTATGTATTGCTTTCGGCTTGAGAAATGTTACCGATAAAGCCGCCGCATTACGTTCAATGCAGCGCGTATTAAAACCTGGTGGCTGTGTGATTGTGTTGGAATTTTCTCACCCAATCGACCCGATTACCGAAAAAATTTACGATTTTTATTCGTTTAAACTATTGCCGCAAATTGGAAAATTCGTGGCAAATGACGAAGATAGTTACCGTTATTTAGCGGAATCAATTCGGATGCACCCAAAACAAGAAGAATTAAAAACCATGATGGAAGAAGCTGGATTAGAACGTTGCAACTTTTTCAATATGACGCAAGGCATTGTTGCTGTGCATCGCGGCTATAAAATTTAATATGGTTTTAGAATCGATATTTCGTGCAGGACAAAGATGGCATGAAGAAACTTTAGCGACGTTGCAACTTAACATCGCTGAATTTTTACAAGACGAAACTCGTGATTTGCCTTCAATAATTGAAGCGGAAATGTTTTATGAACAAGTTACAAAATTGCAATGTGATGAATTGGTTTTAACTGAAAAACTGAATCGCTTAACTGCACAAACTACGGAAGGAAACTAACATGATTATCGGGCAAATTGAATCTTATAACATTGAAAAACAAACAGGTATTGTAAAAAGCCAAGATGATTTTTTTGAATTCGATGCAACAAGTTGGAAATCGAGTGTGCCACCAGATCAAGGTGACGAAGTCACGTTTAATGTAAATGACGGTGTGGTTTCAAATATGCTTTTAGTTGCAGAAACAATGAAGCCTGTAGAAGCTGTAAAACGTCGATGGATTGCTACGTTACTTGCGTTATTTTTGGGCTTCGCGGGTGTACATCGATTTTATTTGGGATTTTACAAACTGGGATTAGCACAAATTGCACTAACTGCTTTAACTCAAGGTTATGGCGTGCTGTGGGGATTTATTGATGCTGTGTTGCTTTTTGCTGGACATATAAATCGAGATGCAAAAAATCGTCCGTTAAAATAATTTTCAATTCCAGCATTTTAAATACAAAAAAAGCGTGGTTGCAAATTCAACCACGCTTTTTTAACTCACACCAAATTACTGCGCTATTTAAAATTAATTAGCGCGTACGTTTGTTGCAGTCAAGCCTTTAGGACCTGTTTCAACATCAAATGAGACGGTGTCGCCTTCATTTAAAGTTTTGAAGCCATCGCCTTGAATAACTGAGTGGTGAACGAAAACATCTTCGCCGCCATCAGCCGGTGCAATAAAACCAAAACCCTTCGTGTTGTTAAACCACTTTACAGTGCCTGTTGCCATTTTGAAACTCCTAAAATAAAAACTTACGGTTAACACAGAACTACAATATTGATAACCGGACAACCTAATACTAGGAATCCCTTAACTCAACATCTGTTTTCTGACGCAGGGTATTGTACTGTTTTTTTTATGGTACTGCTATCTGCAATCTGTCATCTAACTACCTGCTGCTTGCCGATTGCTTAGGCGGCGCTATCGGTGTCAATTATTGCCTTTGATCCAATAAAAATCTTTTTTGCCCACGAAAAGCACGAAATTTCTCTAAGAGATACTAAAACCCAGACCATCAGCCAAAGGACGAATAGAAGCACCAATACAACCTCTTGATTTATTTCTTGCCTTTCGTGGTCTAATTGCTGTTTTTAGCTTGACTTGACCGTGGATAACCGAAAATTTTTGCTTCTGGTTTCAGAGGTGTTTTTCCGCGTTGTTTTACCGGCGGCGTGATAAAAAATGATAGAATTGTCGCTTTTTTGCATTCCGAGAACTTCTGATCAAATGTCTAATACCTTAAAGCTTCCCCTAGAGTCACTGAAACTAAATGTCGATCTGACTGGCTTTGAGTTCCCGGCCGCACCTAAACAGCCAGACACTATTTTGGGTCAGTCCAGAGCCCAGTCGGCGCTGGAGTTTGGCGTTGCGATGAGCAATCCAGGTTACAATATTTTTGTGATGGGCGAGCCGGGCTTGGGCCGCTTGTCGATGATTACCAACCATCTCTATGCCCAGGCTAAAATGCTGGGTGCTCCGCCCTCCTATGCATATGTCGATAATTTTGATAATCCAAGAGAACCAGTAGCCCTAGAGTTACCAGCCGAGCAGGGCGCTATACTCAGCAGAGACATCGAAAAGTTAATCGATAATCTGTTGGCGACCTTTCCTGCCGCTTTTGAAAGCCCTACCTACCAGCAAAAGAAGAGCGCGATCGAACGACAGTACAACCAGTACTATAACAATGCTATCGATCTGGTCGATAAAAAATCCCAGACTTTAAACATTGCGTTATTCAGAGAGAATGAATCGATTTCTTTTGCGCCTATCCGGGACAACAAGGCGCTGAATGAAGATCAGTTCACCCAGTTGCCATTACCCGAGCGGGAAGTATTTCACAAACATGTCGAGGAGCTGGAAGAATATCTGAGCGATGTATTGCTGGAACTGCCTCAGTGGCGCAGGGCCATGATTGAAAAAATCAAGCAGCTGGATAATGATACGATCAGCCTGGCGATTGAGCCGCTGTTTGCCGAGCTTAATGACAGCTACCAGAATATCGATGATGTAATCAGTTTTTTGGCGGAAATTAAAAAAAACCTTAGCAGCACCATTACCGACTACTTGATGCCGAGCCGGACGCCGGAACCACAGGACAATACCAGTAAACGGTTGTTGCTGACCGAGCTGTACGCGCCCAATATCCTGGTTGATAACAGACTTGAATTGGGTGCGCCGGTTATTTACGAGCCGCATCCTATCTATCAAAACCTGTTTGGCCGCATCGAATATGTCAGCGACCAGGGCACACTGGTCACCAATTATCGCCGGATTTGTGCGGGCTCCCTGCACAAGGCCAATGGCGGCTATTTGATACTCGATGCCGAAAAACTGCTGAATTATCCGTTTGTCTGGGAAGGCCTTAAGCGCGCACTGCAATCCGGCCGCATAGAAATCGAGTCGCCTTATTCGGATCTGGGCATTAATACCATTACCCTGAAGCCCGAAGTCATTCCGTTAAACGTCAAGGTGATTCTGGTCGGCTCCAGGGATATTTATTATCTGTTGGAAGAGCTGGATGATGAATTTAACGAAATGTTTAAAATCCTTGCTGATTTTGATAATTACATTCCGCGTAATGATCAGACCATGCAGCGCTTTATCCTGTTGATGATCAAGCAAGCCGCAGATTCCGGCGCTCAACCGATAACTCAATCGGCCATAGAATGCCTGATCGAGCACAGCTGTCGACTTGCGGAAAACCAGCATCATTTTTCCGCAAGGATCAAAGATTCACTGGAAATTATCGGCGAAGCCAACCTGTTTTGTAAGCGGGACAGTCAGCCGATTTGCGACCGGGTGCATATCGAACAGGCGCTGGCAGCAAGAGAGCATCGTAACGGCAGAATGCCCGAGAACATTCTCGAAGAAATGCTGGTCGGCACGATACTGATTGATACCGAGGGCGAGGCGGTAGGCAAAGTCAACGGTTTAACGGTGCTGGAGGTCGGTGGCAGTAGTTTCGGTGCACCGGTGCGTATTACCGCCAGCGTTTATCCGGGCTCCAGAGGCATCGTCGATATTGAGCGGGAGGTGGAACTGGGACAGGCGATCCATTCCAAAGGCGTGATGATCCTGACCGGCTATCTGGGCCACACCTATGCCCAGCAATTCCCGCTAGCCATCTCGGGCAGCATCGCGATTGAACAATCCTATGGTTACATCGACGGCGACAGCGCCTCGCTGGGCGAACTGTGCTGTCTGATTTCGGCGCTGACCCGAATGCCGATTAAACAGACTTTTGCGGTGACCGGCTCAATCAACCAGTACGGCGAAGTGCAGGCGGTAGGCGGCGTCAACGAGAAAATAGAAGGCTTCTTCAGACTGTGCCAAGCACGCGGGCTTAACGGGCAGCATGCCGCTATTATCCCTGCAGCCAACAAACGCAATCTGATGTTAAAGCAGGAAGTAATTGATGCCGTGGCGCAGGGCTTGTTTGCGGTTTATGCGGTTTCCAGCGTCGATGAAACACTGGAATTACTGACTGGACAGCCTGCAGGCACAGTTGATGACGAAGGCTATTATCCGGAAAACTGTATTAACTTTAAAGCCATCTCCCGGTTGAAGGAGATTTCTGATATGGCCTCGGATGAGGACGAGGGCGATAAAGAGGAAGGCGTTTAGATTTGCAACCCCCGTTACTCACGTAACGTATATTGCCGAAGTCTTCAAATGTTTAAATCGCAGCTGCAAACCTCGACCGGATTCATTTATTTAGATAAACAATGAGTTATATCAATTCTTTAATTACTGTTTTGTTGAGGGTTAGTATCGCGCAACATGAATTAACTGCAATTATCCCAGTTTGTTTGTGGCTACCAAGCTTTGAGATACAGTGGTTTAGTCGATGCTTAGATGGCGGCCACTGTAACTTTTGCCGTGTGTTCAGCTTACCTAATCTTCCGCTGTCGTTGGGTCGATGATGGTTTTAATCTCTGAAACGCGATTGGCCGGAAACCCGCCTTGTTCCGCATGCGCCTTAACCGTTGCCTCATCAGGTGCAATGTAGATGCAATAGACTTTATCGTCAGTCACATAACTTTCAAGCCACTGGATTTTTGGACCCATGTCGCTCAGTACGCCGCATGATTTTTGCGAAATGCCTTGCAGATCCTCAGCCGTTAATGAACCTGCGCCGGGGATTTCGCGTTCGATGATATATTTTGGCATGTGTGTGTCCTGGTTGATAGTAAAAAAAAGCCTGCTGAACCCAGATCGTACACCAAAAGAACCAAAGTAATCAGCATGTTGTATTTCCCAGCCGATTATGCGTAGGCTGATGATAGGCAACTTGAATATATTCGTGTTTTTGGTGTTTTCTTTGACAGTACGCAGAGCGGGATGTTTGGATTAAATACTTATTCCAGGAGAATGGACAAGTAAACCTAAAGCTCGCCGGTTAAGGTGCGGAATTAAAAAAAGACAAGAACAGCGGTTTTTCTCCACTGATTTTTCGTTCTTGGGCGTTTTTTAACGCAAGCCTTGCTTCCTCTTTAAGTTGGTTGTCGGCATAAGGTTGTTCAGTGCGCACCGGAGCCGCACATGCCTTTTCAAAATATATGACGGCATCGACAGCTCTGTTATGTCGCAATAGAAATTCACCGTAAAAATAGTTGGCGTCAATACCATCAGGGTTGATCTTAAGTGCTGTTTCCAACAGGTGTTGGGCGGCCTCGTCATCGCCAAATGAAACAGGCCATGCGGGTGCCATAGAGTAAAGCGCGCCCAAAGTCACATAGGCTGATCCAGCCATGGTTTTAGGGTTGATTTTAATGGCTTTAAGTAGCAAGTCACGCGCTTCATTTATGCCATGCAACGCAGAGAAAGCATCTTGTTGATCGGCATAGCTTGCCTTTAGCACGGCCTGCCAGAAAATAGGTTCCGCAGCGTTTGGATATTGCCGGACTAAGCGCTCAGTCTTTTCTAGCAGTTGAATATAAGC
>CAIKYI010000058.1 GCA_903831545.1 uncultured Methylobacter sp.
ACAGGAATTCAAACCCTGGTTTGTATTTCTGATTAGCATCATAAATTATCATAACGACTCATATCTAATAGCCCCGCTTCCAGACCACGGTATTTTTTATGCTGTTCATTAAACCAGTCCGTCTGTTGCCAGATGTTGGGATTGGTGCGGCGTATGCCATATTGACCGTAAAGTTGTTCAATATCGGCTTTGGATTTGGCATTGCGAATTTTATTCACAAAGTCTTTTAGCTGTTTTTGTTCTACGCTAAAGAAAAAATTGGCATAGCTACCGATAAAACCAGGGTAAACCGTCATTCTGTCGTTTTCTGGCATTCGTCGGGCATCGTCAGCGATCATGGTGGAAATATTGGTGTAAGCTTTATTGAGTAATAAGGTGTAAACCAAATCACCTTCTGGCGCGTTTGTTTTTACGCGCAGCAACATATTATCGGGTAACGCGCTTAATTCCTGCCCCTTCAATTTTGCCAATAGGCGCATTTCATTATCGACTTGTTGTTGGGCAACTGTGGTATTGGCACGAGTACAGTCTGTTTGTTGACAGCGATTAATGGTATCAACTGCACCTGCCGCATTGCCCATTTTTTGTCTGAGTTGGTCAAAAAATTCTTTTTTATATTCCGTGGTTTTAAATTTAAGCTGTGTTTCGTGATTGACATTAAATAATGGGTCAGCTTTACGCGGGCCATTTTCACCCAGATACCAACTGTTATAAATGTTTTGTCGCTCCATTGCGGGCATCAGGCGCAAAAAGTTATCTTCTGCATCCTGACGCAATATATCCATATAGGTACGACTGGCAACTTGCAGTCCTACTTTTCCGAACACATTAAAGTCAGCAACCAATAGATAATGCAGTTGTTCAAAAATAGGATAATCAAGTACCCAGGCGGTTAAAGGCGTATCACCAATAAAACCTTTGGTAACGGTTGCACTGTCCAGATGCCTGAATATCGTGAGTGCCGCATTTTGATTTGTCCCGTCGCCATCCCAGATATTATTCAGTCCAAAACCTTGATCTTTAGCAAGAATTTTATCAATAAATGCCTCTTTCTTTTTCATATACTGTTTGCCCAAATCATCATATTTAAACAGGGAAAACAGTCCTATTTGATTACCCTGTTCAGCAGGCAAACTTAAAAGCTCCTGGTTTTGAGCGAGAAACATGGTAGCTACTTCAGGGGAAATCTGCCCAGGCTTGGTAAAAACTACCCAAAACTGTTCTCTGATACTGTTTAATGCAACCTGTCCACGACACACAGGCCCTTTAATAAAACCAGACACAAAATATTCAGCATCATCCAGTAAAAATTGATGACGGGAAATTAAAGGCAGTTCAACAAACGCCTTAAACGGATTAGCGGCAATTTCAGGTTGATAGGACGGCAACGCAGTCACCGTATAATCAGGCTTAAAAAACAGCGCGTCAAAACGCTGCATTTTTTGCTCATTGAGTTCATAAACAAAATGGGTTTTATCGACAATGGTTTCCGTGATGGGACGCAAGCGATAATAAAACACACCGTTGGGATCGTCATTCGGTAAGGGCGTTTTTAATTCGGCTATCGCCTGACCTGTCGGCGTTTTAGAACGCACTAACTGAAAAAACTCGCTATCCCCATGCCCTGTAAAATGCAGA
>CAIKYI010000059.1 GCA_903831545.1 uncultured Methylobacter sp.
ACTGGCAAAAAGCAATCGATCGTTATTAAAGCGTCTAGCTGATTGTCAGATGACGAAGTTGATCGAATGATTAAGGATGCTGAAGCTCATGCAGATGAAGATCGTAAATTGACACAATTGGTTGCAGCGCGTAATCATGCTGATGGCATGATTCATGCCACTGAAAAGTCACTGAAAGAATTGGGTGATCAAGTTGGCGAGGAAGAAAAAACCAGTATTGAACATGCAATTGAAGCTTTGAAAGCCGTTGTTAAAGGTGATGATAAAGAAGCTATTGAAGCTAAAACGCATGAATTAACCGAGTTATCGGGTAAGCTGGCTGAACGTGTTTATGCACAAAAGTCAGAAGCTGAAGGCGATGCTTCAGGTGCTCATGGGGCTTCCGAGCATACTCATGCAGCGGATGATGGCGTTGTTGATGCTGAGTTTGAAGAAGTTAAAGACGACGACAAAAAGTAAAGCGTAAGGGGAACAGTTCCCCTCGCAAAGTATAAAAACTCAAAGAACACGAAGCTCACGAAGAATAATTATCGTGAACCTTCGTGTTCTTTTTGTGGTTTCAACGGTCTATTATTGAAAATCACAAACTTTCCGTCAAGTAAGCGGTGCAGCCGGAAAACAATCTAATTGTTTCTGAGTCTTTATACAGGGTATCTCGGGCAAAACCCAGACGATGATAATCATCAAAATTTAACAATAGAATATTGAACCATGGCAAAAGAAGATTTTTACAAACTTCTCGGTGTAGAGAGAAACGCCAGTGATGCAGAAATTAAAAAAAGCTATCGCAGTAAAGCGATGAAGCATCATCCTGACAGGAACAAAGACAATCCTGTTGAAGCTGAAGCCAAGTTTAAGCAGATTAAAGAGGCTTACGAAGTATTATCAGACCCCAAAAAACGAGCTTCTTACGACCAGTTTGGTCATGCCGGAATTGATCCTTCCATGGGTGGCGGTCATTCCAGTGGATTTGGTGGAGCTGAAAGTTTTAGTGATATTTTCGGCGATATTTTTGGCGGTGGACGGCAGCAGCGCAGTAATGTTCAACGCGGCTCCGATCTTCGGTATAACCTGGAATTATCGCTGGAAGAAGCAGTGTTCGGTACCGATGCCAAAATTCGGGTACCTGTATTGGTTTCCTGTGGCGAGTGTAGTGGCTCTGGCGCTAAAAAGGGTTCCAGTCCAATCATTTGCACGACTTGTCATGGTCACGGTCAAGTGCGGATGCAACAAGGTTTCTTTTCTGTGCAACAAACTTGTCCAACCTGCCGTGGTTCGGGTAAACAGATTAAAGACCCTTGCGGCTCATGTCATGGTCAGGGTCGAGTTCAAGAAAATAAAACGTTGTCCGCAAAAATTCCTGCTGGCGTTGATACCGGTGATCGGATACGCTTGGCAGGTGAAGGTGAAGCCGGTGAACACGGTGGACCGGCTGGCGATCTTTACGTTCAGGTTCAGGTAAAAGACCATCAAATCTTTACCCGTGACGGCGCGAATTTATATTGTGAAGTACCGATCAGCTTTCCAACTGCCTGTTTAGGTGGCGAGTTGGAAGTGCCTACGTTAAATGGCAAAGTACTCTTGAAAATTCCAGCCGAGACGCAAACCGGAAAATTGTTCAGGTTGCGCGGTAAGGGTGTCAAGCCTGTCAGGGGCGGCCCTGTAGGCGATCTATTGTGTAAAGTACAGGTTGAAACGCCAGTACATCTAACCAAAGAGCAAAAAGCCTTGGTTGAGCAATTACGTGACGCCTTGTCTGGTGGTGGCAAGCATCATAGTCCACAAGAAACCTCTTGGACAGATGGCGTCAAAAGTTTTTTTGATAAATTAACAGGATAAGTCATGATGCGTATTGCAGTGGTAGGTGCATCGGGTCGAATGGGGCTTTGTTTGATTAAAGCTGCGGCAATGGCTAAGCATGCTGAATTGTCCGTTGCTGTTTCTCGTTCAGAAAGCCTTGCCATTGGTCGTGATGCGGGGGATTTGGCAGGCATTAGCTCAATCGGCATCAAAGTCGTGGATGATTTGGCGTCTGTTGTCGAACAATTTGATGTATTAATTGATTTTACCCGTCCCGATGCGTCAATGGCCTTTATTGATATTTGTCGGCAGGCTGGAAAAAAAATAGTCATCGGAACTACTGGCTACAGCGACGCCCAAAAAGCCCTGATTATTGAGGCGGCTAAAGACGTGGCGATAGTGATGGCTCCCAATATGAGCATTGGGGTAAACCTGTCGCTAAAACTATTGGAAATGACGGCTAAAGTGATGGGTGACTACAGCGATATTGAAGTGATAGAAGCCCATCACCGCCACAAAGTCGATGCGCCGTCCGGTACTGCCTTACGTATGGGCGAAGTGATTGCCGGTGCTTTGGGGCGGAACTTGAAAGATTGCGCCATATATGGCCGGGAAGGGAATACTGGTGAGCGAGATAAAAAAACCATCGGTTTTTCAACTATTCGTGCTGGAGATATAGTTGGTGAGCATACTGTAATGTTTGCTGACGATGGCGAACGTGTTGAAATAACTCATAAAGCCACGAGCCGCATGACTTTTGCCAATGGTGCAGTTAGAGCAGCGATTTGGTTGGCTGACAAGGAAAATGGCTTGTTCGATATGCAGGATGTGTTAGGACTAAGTTAAAATTTTGGGTTGCCTCCTAGCGAGGGTGGCCCGAATTTTTTATTGCAATAAAGTTATAGCTGGGTGGTTCAGAAATTAATTGCTGAATCCGCTTGCATGAATCTTCTCTGTTATGTTAATAGGCAATAGCGGCAATCAATTAGCGTTATGTACGTTCAAGCTTATCGATATGGTAGTTCAGCTTTACACTTAGATGCTACTCAGACACGAAGTTCGTGCTGAGTAAAATTGTTAAGTACCTTTTAAACAATTACTTATTTATCCAGATTCACTGTGTTGTAATTGGTAAACAGACCAGCAAGCCAGGTCTTTTCTTCGAAAATCCTTAATCGTAATTTATAGTGCCCCGTGATGCTTTGAGTTGGCTTTGTTTGCTTTTACTTGCCAAACGTCTAAGTTTTGATCCTTTTGTTGGTTTTGTTGCCATACGCTTTTTGGACACTACAGCCACACTTTGAAGTAATGCCTGAAGCCGGTTGCAGGCATCTTCTTTGTTCTTATCCTGGGTTCGAAATTGCTGTGACTTGATCACAATAATCCCTTCTTTGGTAATGCGCTGATCCTTTAAAGCCAACAGTTTATCTTTATAAAATTCGGGTAATGAAGAGGTGTTAATATTGAAGCGTAAATGTATCGCCGTTGAAACTTTATTGATGTTCTGTCCACCCGCACCCTGGGCACGGATAGCCTGAAGGTCAAGTTCATTGTCGGGGATGCTGACCAGAGTAGAAATTTGTAGCATAAATAGTGAGATCTATTTTTTAGTAAGTTAAAGTGGTTTGATCAGGATTATACGTTATTTGATTTTTGAGCTGGTCAGTTATCAGAATAGCCGGTGACTTTGACGGACTTGTATTTAATGAGCCGTTGCCAATTACATTGATATTAGCGGCGGCAATACGGCTCTTTATGATTTACAATACCGTATTGACTTGAAATACATTACACCAGCGGAGCGATAAAAAATGACCAACCATGTGACTTTGACCCAGTTTATCATTGAACAGCAGCGTGAGTTGCCTGGGGTATCGGGAGCATTTACCTCTTTACTTAATGATGTGGTGACAGCATGCAAGAAAATCTCTCATTTGGTTAATCGTGGCAATCTGGTAGGTGTGTTGGGTAGTGCTGATTCCGAGAATGTGCAAGGCGAGGTGCAAAAGAAACTGGACATCATCACTAACGACATTATGGTCGAAGCGCTTAACTGGACGGGACATCTGGCCGGTATGGCCTCGGAAGAAATCGACGGTATTATCAGCATTCCGGCGCAGTATCCCAAAGGTAAATACCTGGCCTTGTTCGATCCGCTGGATGGGTCTTCCAATATTGATGTGAATCTGGCGGTAGGTACTATATTCTCGATATTGCGTTGTCGTGAAGGCGAGGAGCCGGCGCTGGAGGATTTTTTACGCAAAGGTTCCGAGCAGGTTTGTGCCGGCTTTGTGCTTTACGGACCGTC
>CAIKYI010000060.1 GCA_903831545.1 uncultured Methylobacter sp.
CCAAAGCCCTTGACAGAGGCTAAGATCATCTTTGGATTTAACTCTTGAATATGCTCCCAAGTAAAGCCCATTCTGTCTAAAACTCCAGGGGCAAAGTTTTCTACCAACACGTCACATGATTTAATCAATGCTCGCAAAACATCTTTTCCTTCGGGAGTTTTTGTATTGAGGGTAATTGAGCGCTTATTATGATTGAGCATCGTAAAGTAGAGGCTATCTGCTTCAGGCATATCTTTGAGCTGGTGCCGCGTAATGTCACCCACGCCAGATTTTTCTACTTTAATCACATCCGCCCCAAACCAGGCGAGTAATTGCGTACAGGTCGGCCCTGACTGCACGTGGGTAAAATCAAGAATCCGGACACCATCTAAAGCTTTACTCATTCAATTTCCTTCACGAACTTTTTATTAATTTCTTCGAAACCACCTGACGGCTTCAGTACTGCTAACCAACAATTATATAAGTAATTGATTTTCGAGAATTCTTGTTCTAGTAAGTGTTTTTTTAACATGAATCCGGATTCATTATTAACTCAGTATTTATACCTAGGCATTTAAACCTATATGGTAAGAAGTCAAATACGCTAATAATATAAATCGTTCCACTTTCCGATTTGGTTTGAATGTTACCCCACCAATAAATAGGACTTAAGCTATGTCGAACAAAATACTTTTTAAAAAATCACTAGTACTGTTATGTGGTTTACTACTTTCCATATCCTGTTCAGCATGGGAGCCCAGTAAACCCGTAGAATTTGTTATCCCTGCCGGTCAAGGTGGTGGTGCAGACCAAATGGCTAGAATGATTCAAGGAATCATTACTAAAAATAATTTAATGAAGCAATCAATTATTCCAGTAAATAAATCTGCTGGCGCAGGTGCGGAAGGCTTCTTAGCAGTAAAAGAAGCAAAAGGTGACCCGCACAAAATCATCATCACCCTCTCCAATCTGTTTACTACCCCTTTAGCAACTGGCGTTCCCTTTAACTGGAAAGAAATGACACCAGTGGCGATGCTGGCCCTAGATCAGTTTATCCTATGGACAAATACTGACAAGCCCTATAAAAATGCGAAAGAATTTATTCAAGCAGCGAAGACCGCAGGGCCTGGAAAATTCAAAATGGGTGGCACAGGGTCCAAACAGGAAGACCAAATTTTAACAGTAGGACTTGAAAAAGCCACTGGTACTAAATTTACCTATCTGCCATTTAAAGGCGGTGGTGATGTGGCTGTTCAACTCGTTGGGAACCATATTGATTCCACTGTAAATAATCCAATTGAAGCGGTTGCGCAGTGGCGTGCGGGGAAGTTAAAAGCCTTATGTGTCTTCGATGATACAAGAATGCCTTATAAAGAAAAAGTGACGGATACCCAGTCCTGGAACGATATACCCGGCACTCAAAGATTTGAAAAATAAAGGCTTAATAAATGTAGATGAAGATAAAAATTATACTTTAACCACTGAAGGTAAAAAAGAATTAAGTACAGCTTGTAAATTTTTCTGCAATATCTTCTACGATGTAGAAGAAATGATAAAATACTGTAAATAATGTTATAGAATAGATTTTAAGCATGTTTTATTAAATTTTCTTTGATATAATTGATTAG
>CAIKYI010000061.1 GCA_903831545.1 uncultured Methylobacter sp.
CCAAGTCGTGTCCCTTCAATCGCTGAATATAATCTCCTCCCGTTGATGCCGCGATGTCCTCCATTATTTCGGTTTGTTCCGCGCTATGTGAGGGAGAATTAATAACACAAATCTGTCTTCCTCGCTTGCTGGAGAAGGCTGGAGAGCGGAGATACAAAAAAATGCAAACAATAAACCCAACGTCGCTTTTTACTCAACTGGCGCTGGTTTTAAGCCTGTCCCTGTTTCAAATGGCACCGGTACAAGCCGATGAGCTGGCGATATCTGCCATAGACTTTGCCACACAGTCCGGCGACAAACTGCAAATTGAACTGGAAATGACAGGTCCTGCGGTTGCGCCCAAAATATTCAAAACCGATAACCCCGCGCGTATCGCTTTGGATTTTGCCGGCGTAAAAAGCACGCTTGCCAAAAAGATGTATTCCATCAATCAGGGTGCCGCGAGCAGTATTTTTGTCGTCGAAGCCGCCGACCGCTTGCGGGTGGTAGTCAATTTGATTGAGACCACACCGTTTGAAACAAAAATCGTCGGTAATAAAGTCCTGTTAACGCTGACCCGGGCCAAAGCGGCAATGCCGGTGGATATAAAACCCCTCGAAGTTAAAGCAGCTCCGCAAGTGGCTTCAGCTGTGCCGATAAAGACCAATGCCAAGCTGGCAGCGTTAGTGCCTGCACAGGATATCAGCGGCTTTGATTTTAAACGTGGCGATAAAGGTGAAGGCCGCATTCTGGTTTCCCTGGCCAAACCCAACACCATGGTTAATTCCAAAAAAGTGGGCGGCAAAGTAGTGGTCAGCTTTTTAAACACCCGTTTGCCGGATAGTCTGGCCAAACGTCTGGACGTGTCCGAGTTTGCGACGCCGGTCAAGTTTATCGATACAGTGTCCACCCGTCAGGAAACCACCATTACCGTAGCCACGCAAAACGAACTTTACGATTATTCGGTGTTTCAGGCCGACGGCTTATTGACTATTGAATTTAGACCTTTAAGCAATGAAGAAAAAGACGCACTGGACAGATCGCGTACCAAATATACCGGCGACCGCTTGTCGCTTAATTTTCAGGGCATTGAAGTACGCAGCGTAATTGCCATTCTGGCGGAATTTACTGGCCAAAATGTGGTCGCCGGCGATGATGTCACCGGCACCATTACCTTAAAACTGGACGATGTGCCCTGGGACGAAGCGCTGGACTTTATCATGATGACCAAAGAATTGGGCAAATATGAAACCGGCAACGTCACCTTGATTTCGCCCTTGGATAAAATAAAAGATTACAAAAAGAAACAGGAAGAAACCGCTAAAGTCGTTGAGCAACTGGATCCGTTGGTGACAGAGTATATTAAAATCAATTATGCCAAGGCGCAGGACTTTAGTAATTTGATAAATGGGATTTCCAGTGGTGTATTTGGCAGTTGTGGGGTGACCGGGACAGCCACATCTACTTCTAATGTTGGTTCGCAAACGGGTACTGTTTCACAAGCGGGTGCGGGTGGGGGGCTATCCGCTCAGGGCGCAAGTGGTTCAACGACAGGTAATGAAAGGTTTGGCTTAATGTCTGCTCGTGGCACGGTTGTTGTAGATGCCAGAACCAACACCTTAATTGTCCGTGAGACTGGTAAACGTTTGGAAGATATCAGGAAATTGATCCGCAAACTTGATGTGCCGGTGCGTCAAGTCATGATTGAGGCCCGGGTAGTGATTGCAGATGATAATTTTACTGAAAACTTAGGTGTTAAATTTGGTGCTGCAAAGCAGGGTAGTGCAGGTGGAAGCAAAACATTTGCGATTGGTGGTACTGGAACACAAGGAACTACAACTGGAGGAGCAGGTGTGCCCACTAATATGTTGGTTGATTTGGGAGTGTCTGCATTAACAACTACTCCGCCTGGTGCTTTGGGTATGACGCTAGCTAGAGGTGCCGATTATGTATTGAATCTAGAGCTTCAGGCTCTACAAATTCAAGGAAAAGGGGAAATAGTTTCTAATCCCCGTGTAATGACTATGGACCGCTGCACAGCAGTAATGATGCAGGGGGTTGAAATTCCAGTTGTGACACCTTCGACACAGGTAGGTGTGACTCCAACAACTGAATATAAACCAGCTGTTCTTGAATTAAACGTTACACCTCAGATTACCCCTAATGGCTCAGTAATAATGAATTTGCTGATTAAGAAAGACAATGCGAATAACACAAGTAATCCTGTATCAGGTAATCCGGGTATTGATAAAAGAGAGATTAAAACCTCGGTACTTGTTGATGATGGCGAGACTGTAGTTTTAGGTGGGGTTTATGAGGGTGTAGATAGGTCAGGAAGAAATAAAATTCCGTTTTTCGCTGATTTGCCGGGTATCGGGTTTTTATTTACAAATTCATCAACTGTTAAGAACAAAAGCGAATTGCTGATCTTTATCACCCCAAAAGTAGTTAAAGATAATCTGGTCAGCGATTGATTACTTCTACTTGAAGCAAAAAGGGGGCATAATGCCCCCTTTTTTATTTGTTTATCCTGCTTGCAGCTTGTTTTTGAAATTTGTTTTTTTCAGGTAATATTTGTTTAAAATAACCAATCAAGTTAATATCCAGACATGGAAAAACAAACGCCTCATTGAAAGTTGTCACAGGTCAAAGCCATGATCGAAGCAGGAAAAGTCCGCTCAACCAAATCGGCACTTATGGGTGGAGAAGCTATGGGGTTTGGCTACGATGACATGATTGATGTTGTTATGAGCTTAAACCCCATCTGATTTCTATAAAAGTATGACTACACATATAAACCATCGTGTTTGGCAGGATGTGTATCGGCCAACCTCCTCGGTTGGCGAGGTTTATATCAAACTGACCGTTATAGATGATGTACTTCTTGTATCCTTTAAGGAGCTGTAATCATGAAATGTCCAAGTTGTGAAATGGCAGAAATGGTGCATGACACCCGTGATATGCCTTATAGCTATAAAGGTGAAACAAGGATACTTCCGGAGGTAACCGGTGATTTTTGCTCCGCGTGTGACCAAGCCCTCTTTGATCCGGCAGAATCTCGTCGTGTAAGTGCTTTGATGCGCGACTTTTCTAAACAGGTCAATGCGGCGATAGTCGATCCGGGCTTTATTGCCAATGTCCGCAAGAAGCTTTTGCTTGATCAGCGGGAAGCTGCCGAGATATTTGGAGGTGGAGTCAATGCCTTCTCACGGTATGAAAATGGCAAGACCAAACCCCCTTTGGCGCTGGTGAAATTACTTAAAATACTTGACCGTCATCCTGATCTGTTGAGTGAAGTCAGAACTGTTTAAGATTGGTCTGTAGGGTTACGCTGTCGCTAACCCGACCTACATGACTTTGCAAATATGACGCAATTAAAACAAAAGTGTAGAATGCGACACTTTAGTTACCCCATGGCAGCTTAAAACTGCTGTGATTTTTCTATAGTAAAGGATATTTTTCTGGCTGTTAGATGAAAAAACCTTTAATTATCAACATAGAGAAGGGGGGCATAATGCCCCCTTTTTTATTGGTTTAACATAGCACCGAAGGCAGGTCATGACGCGATCAGAGAATATATATTTAGTTGGTCTCATGGGTGCAGGAAAAACCACGATAGGACGGCAATTGGCCAGAGCACTGTCTGTGCCTTTTTATGACAGTGACAAGGCGATTGAAGAAAGAACCGGCGTGGATATTCCGACCATCTTTGAGTTTGAAGGTGAAGAAGGCTTCCGGGACAGGGAGCAAAAAATGATCGAACAAATGACGCAAAGGGATGGCATCGTACTGGCGACGGGCGGTGGCGCTATTTTGCGCGAAGAAAATCGCAGGTTGTTAAAAGAAAACGGTTTTATCGTTTATCTGCAATGTTCGGTTGAAAGAATTTTGGAGCGGACGCGCCGGGACACGCAGCGTCCCTTGTTGCAAACCGATAATCCAAGAGATCGTATTGAAAATCTGTTTGAACAGCGAGAGCCGTTGTATCTGTCTTGCGCCGATTTCAAGGTAGACACCGGCGTCATGCAAAGCAAAGAAGTGGTTAGCTACATCCTGGAAGAATACAACTCGCTTAATCGATAATGCCGGATTTCTGGTTCCCACGCGCTGCAGTCTGCTCCTCAACGCAGCGCGTTGATACAGCATTCCCACGCGGCGCGTAGGAACGAGGTGGATATGAACAACGAAACAGTAAATGTCGGGTTACGCTGGCGCTAACCCGACCTACAACTTCTTGTTTCTTCTGGTTCCCACGCGCTGC
>CAIKYI010000062.1 GCA_903831545.1 uncultured Methylobacter sp.
ATCGGAGGCATATTGGCTGCCTCTATCAGTATGCCAAATCAAGCCTTTAATTGGTTTACGCTTCCAAATGGCCATGAGCAAGGCATCATTGACCAATTTAGCTCCCATGTGTTCAGCCATTGACCAGCCTACGACCTGGCGCGAATACAGATCAATCACGACCAACAAGTACAACCAACCTTCCATGGTATGAATATAGGTGATGTCGCCAACATAGGTCTGATTGGGCTGCTGCACTGTAAACTGTCGATCCACAAGATTGGGCGCAATGGGTAATTTATGGTTAGAATTTGTGGTAGCTATAAATTTACGTTTGGTCTTACACGCCAAACCCGCAGTTCTCATTAATCGGCCAATGCGACGGCGACTGACAGACCGATCTCGCTCTAGCAAAGTGCTCTTGAGGCGACGTGTTCTATAACTATTTCGGCTCTTTAGGAATGTAGAGCTAATTATTTCAATTAACTCTGCATCGTCTTTTTCAATAGCCGTCAACGAACGATCTCGCCAGGTATAGTAAGCACTATGAGAAACGCTCATGTGTCGGCACATTGAGTTAATGGAAAGTTCCCTCACATGCTGTTTGATCCAGGCGGACTTCACCACTGTTCCTTGGCAAAGTACGCCGCTGCTTTCCTAAGAAACACACTCGGCTTCCTGTAATGTAAATCCAAATTCGGCCGCTCTACGGTGTAATTGTTTGATGACTCGTTCGCGATATTTTTGTTCATACTGATCAGCCTCTGGGTCGCTGTAGTCCATGCCAAAACGCATTGCGTTGTAAAACAAAATGGCAATCTTCCGTGCTGTTGCCGTCACTGCTTTTGCCTTACCGATCCGGGCGGCGAGTCGTCGATAAAAAGCACCCAGCGCTGTGTTGGTTTTACCAACAGTGACGGCAGCTAAACGTAAATGAGCAGTAAGCCTATTGTTGGATTTACGTGAATGGGCCGACAAGACTTTGCTCCCGCTAATTTTAAAACCGGGCGATAATGTTAACCATGAAGCAAAGTGCTTGGCGGTAGGCCATTTACTCAGGTTAGTACCACATTCAGCGATTAAACGTAGTGCCAAAAAAGGACCTATGCCATGGATTTGAGTTAAATCGACACCCACCAATTGATACAGTGAGGTTCGGACATCGAAGTTTACCGTATTAGTTTGTTTGCTACGACGACGAGCCTTGGGTAGGGGATCTTCCTGCTCAGGTTTATCGGATATTAACGCGGCTAATGCTTGCTCAATTTGTATATCGCATTCGTCAACCCGCGCTTGATAGAAATCATACAAGGCCAAAGACTGGGTTAACGCGAATAGATGCTCCGGTTGATAATTACCCACTAAAGCACCACGAATGGTTTCGATGCTGGATTTGCAACGAACATCCCTAAACTCAGCCAGCACCTTAGGATCTCTTTCACCGGCGACGATGGCGCGAATTATCTTCATGCCGGTGGCCCCGGTAATATCCTGAATGACATGGTGTAGTTGCAAGTTCATAAATATTAATGCTAATACTCCTACCGTAAATATAAAACACACAAAAATCATACCCTTAAACATCCCTCGTTTCTTGACACAGATAGCAAAGGAAAGGGTTTTGGTCGGCGTTTGACTGCCCTTGTTTGGCTCTTACGTTTTTGTTTTCCAATGGTCGTTGATGCCATCGCCTTTAATAATTCCTGCAAGGCGCTTATGAGTCGACTCCCTGTCAAGTCTACAATCTGCATGGAGGCTTTAATGACGAGTTGCACTGCCGATCTGAAACTCAGTTGGCGGGGTATCTTCTCATGCAGGATGGCCGCCTGTGCCAAATTTCCACGAATGATGTTGTATGCCAATAAGTGGATGGCTATCTCCTTTCTTACCGTGTCAGGTGTTTTGCACCTCAATATTTCCATGCCCATATTGGTTTTTATAGAACGAAAATCCAGCTCAATTTTCCAGCGCTGATTATAAAGCATGGCAAGTTATTGTTTATGAATGCTCTTTGCATTCAGTAAGGTGGTCAAATAGATCCTGCCGTTTACCGTAAACTCACGAACAGTAATCGACTCCGGCAAGTCGCTATACTCCTGCTTAGACATCCATACTGGTTTCCGTTTGGGCTTTAACCAGTTAATTAAATGATCTCTTGCACCCAGGCGGACACCTAAGCTGAAATCCACTTTTTTCCGAGCGTGTATAGGAAATAGCACAGGAATTCCGCGAGCCTGTAGGCGTGCAATAATGGCGAAGGTACAGTAATAGCGGTCTGTCATCAGCAAGTCGCCAACTGACAGACGGTCAAACAGTTGACTGAGTAACGAGGTTTCGTCAGTTCCCTTGCCTTGATAGGCTCCCAAGCTATAGTCAAGCACGGTTCCTGCCGCCAAAGAAATCAACACAACCATACGTGCAATCGGAAAGCCTAAGCCAGGCTTTTGACTGTCCAGTTGAGGAAAGTCCGCCTGATTCTCAGGTGTGTCTGGCATCTGTACCGTTGCTCCATCAGTAAGAGCAACGTTATAACCCTTCCATCGCCATACCGCGAGAGCCTGGTTGTGGAGACGCAAACCAACGGTGGTGGTGGCGTTTCTTAGTTCCTTTAGCGGTAAGCGTTGTCGTGTTTTACAGTAAGGCTCCGTGTTGACCGTATTGGCCATCGACGATACGATCAACCAATACGCCTGCGACGGCTTGCTTACAAGAACCGTCATCACTTAATACCTGGAAAATAAAGGCTTTAAGCGTGACTAAGGGCAAGAATACCGAGGATCGTTTGTGCGGGGTATTGGCGATAATGTTGGCAATGCTGTCGGCTGAAAAAAATCCTCAATGCCTAGTTCTTGTGATTGCAAAAATGACTTCTTGAAACGGTCGATTTGCTGCTTAATACGGCCATTTCTAATGGCTGGCATGGTTAACTTATTGATCGGACTTTACAAAGTCCTGCATTCTACCAGAATGGAGATTGGTCGTTACCTTATTCTTGGCGCATCTGATTGTAATTTATAGATTAATTATATTTACGGTAGCAGTATTAATATTAATGCCTTTTGCATATGTTGGATATGCGCTGCAGCATAATCCAATAAGTGCTCCCGATGTCGAAGATAGGCTTGTAGCGCGGCAATTGCTCGTCCGGGACGGAAACTGGCACGTAACAAGCCGCAAGCATGTAAGCGTTGCAACCTTGGGCATCATTAATATCACTCTTACGAATATCACTCTTACGTCCGGGAACAGAGCGAGTCTCTCGTGCATTGGTGATGATAACATCGATACCTGCACATTCTAAAACCTTAAAGACCGGCACCCAATAAACACCAGTCGATTCCATGACGACCGTCACTACGCCAATAGTTTTGAGCCAGTCAGCCATGCGTTGAATATCGGCGGTAAACGCCTGAAAAGTCTGTACGGGCTCTTCGGATAAAGTTGCTGGTACGGCAGCCACATGGAAGCGCAAACCAATATCAATAACGGCTGCACGATTATGTATTATCGGCAAACCATTTATAGGGGGCTTACTTTTGACATGATCAAATTCCTCTGAATTTGAACGTGTCAGACAGGGACTCGGATTAAATCACTTTCCTAAAACGGGGTCACATGAAGTGCCGCCTCAGTTGGGTCCGCAGCTTCCCATCGGCCAGGTTTTTTGACGGGGATTTAACCTCCAAAAAGCTGACGGCCAGTGTCTGCACGTTAATCTAGTGTAAGGGCAAAGTGTTTCTTTGCATAGGGAACCGGATGCCGGGAGGATAGTTTTTTAATAGGTCGCGCTCCTCTGTTAATCGGATGACTTCCTTCTTCAATCGCTTGAGTTCGTCGTAAAGGTGTTCATCGCTCCGCCTTGTTAGATACCTTGGGCTGACTATATTTATTAATCCAGGTATGTAATGTATTGGGATTAATTCCTAAATCCTTGGCTGTCTGGGGAATCGGCCGGTCTGAATCTAACGCCAGCTTAACGGAGGAGGCTCTAAATTCGGCACTATATACTTTTGGTTTTTCTTGATTCATGTTCAACACACTTCCTATATTTCAGGTTATTTTAAAGTGTGTGTCCGGTTTAGTGTAGCCACTTCACATTTCCGGCTCAACCGATCAGGTGACAGCGCAAAAACCGCTTGGATTTGGCATAAAAGCTATTTTTTCTACTTTATAAAGCAAGCACTGAATGGCAGGATGGATTAAAGCTTAAAAGCTGTGAATTAGCAGTTGATGAATTAATATTGCTTTAATTAAATTTTTCAGTATAATAAGCATTCTTTGTTGGGTCGTTAGCTCAGCCGGTAGAGCACCGCACTTTTAATGCGATGGTCGCGCGTTCGAATCGCGCACGACCCACC
>CAIKYI010000063.1 GCA_903831545.1 uncultured Methylobacter sp.
ACAAGCATCGTTCAAGCCGGCAATCTGCTGTGCTGTTGGAAAACCGCCCGCAGGTATTGAGCCTGGCTCAATTGGGATGCTGGCACCCTGTGCCAGCACCGCATCGCTGACCTTATGACTTCCATGCAGCATGTTGCCGCTTTGGTTACTATTCATATACATATAGCCAATCATTACAGCATTAGTCTGAGGCATCATGTGCCCAAACATGACTCCGGCGGGTGGATGGCTGCCGTGATGCATATGATTGTGATGGTGTTCATGGCCGCTACTTTCGCTGCCGCCAAAGAGGCTTGACGGTGCCGAGAGATCAATGTTTAAACCGGCATGAGCCATGTAATAATTGAAATCAGCATAGTTGCCGCTGCCGCCGCCACCCAGTTTAAGACCGCTTTCGTGCATGTAATAGTCAATGCCCGCTTCCAGCTTGATGCCTTTACCAATTTGCTTTGCCAAGGTTATACCGCTATTTAACGAGCCAAAAGCAGACAGTCGGTAATCGCTGGAATAATGACCATCAGCGCGAGGCGCCAAAAAATACGGCGCAAAAAACTCAGCTTGTGATTGTGAGTAATAACGAATATCGGGTGTAACAGTGATGCCAAAAGGTAGCGGTTGAATCCATTTAAATTCAAAGGTATGTGAATTAACTTTCCAGTCATCGGCGTAAAAACGGTAATCAAAATGTAACGAGGCATCGATAGCCGGAATGTGCTGATTAACGCCGGTGGATAAATTAAACTGGTTGCGCTCCCTGGGGCGCTTTTCCCTGAATAAATCCAGGCCGAGCATATCCAGTTGGGTTATCGATCCCCAATTTACTTTTGGCCCACCATTTGAGCTTTGGTATATTTGATAATACTCTTCGGGCGTTACCTCGCCTCGAACGTAAACGGCTTTATACGGGTTACTTAGAAAACCCGACTGATTGGTATAACCGGCAGAAGCATTAAACAGCGTGTTTTTGCCCATTACCTGCGTTAGTCCCAGGTTCATTCCGTTAAACAAACTGGAGCTATTAAGGTGTGAGGTAGGCATACATTTGTCCTCTGTACAGTCGGGGGGCATAACCATCCCCAAGTTCACCCCGGGAGGAGCCATTGACATACCCTCATTACGGTATATAGCATTATTTGCTACATTGTAACCGGCGGAAACAGTGGTCTTTTTATCGTTAAATTCATGGCTGAAATTGATTGCGCCAAAGGTGGAGACATAGTCCGGTTCATCAGACTGACCACCGGATAGACCCATCGTGGAATTATCAAAATAGTATTTGGCGCCAAATGTAGGCTGGGTTCGAGTTTCCAGTGGTTGCATCTGGAAACGTTGAATAGTTTTTGTGCCATTGGGTACAACACTATTCAGAGCGTTATTAATGCCCGCCAAAACGAATTCTTTACTTTGAACCATTGCATTGGTATCAAATGTACCCGCTACCGGATCAAAATATAGGTCATCGTAATGTGAGGGATCGGTTTGGTATAAAGTATTTTGTCCATCCCAGTAAGATTGAAAATTCAGTAATCCGCTAGTAGAGTCCGGATACGTCCCCATCAAAGTTTTGGAGGATACAGTAGAAGCCGAGGAGATGATATCAGCAGTAGTAGGTAGTTTGGCCTGAACTTGATTGTTATAGTAAGTGCTTGATAAGCCAGTGGTATCATAAGATTGATCAGTCATAGTCTCCGGCAAGCTATAAGCCGGTGAAGCCCCCGAATAAGTATCCCTATCATAACTAAACGAAAACTCGATCCTGTCAGTCAGCGGTACCAAGCCATCGACATGATAGACCTGTACCTTCAGGCGATTGCTGCTCTCCTGATAATGACCATATTCGACAGTTCCTTGCGCCTTGGTGACCGGCACTGCGGCTCCCGCATTCATTCCTGGCAAACTTAGTGCTGCAGTAGTTAGTGCCGCCAGCGCACGACATCTTTCGGAGTTAATTACAGCCACAACCACCTCCTGAGCCTGTGCGTCCGCCTTGAGACGCTTCTCGGCTGGTAAAAATATGATCTCGTATATGGCTTAAATTCGGATAGGGATCCAGTGACATTTCTTCCTTGGCAAGATTGCCTCTTTCCCAGGGCGCAACAGAACTGCAACCCTGACTGCCAAACATACCGGCCAGCAGCAGCAACTTTAATAACAAGCAACAAAAACGCATAAAAAAAGTCTCAAAAAAATTATTCAGCCAACAAGGTCGAAACAAGCTTACCAATAGCCGCTTGATCGTCATCCCGATAACCCAGATGGACTTTGCGAACCTTACCGGTTTTATCGATAAAAAAAGATGATGGCATAGCCTCTACATTAAACTGTGCCGGACACTCACCCTTGGGGTCGAATGCCATAGGATAATCGACCGGATGCGCCTGTAAAAATTCACGGGCAATCTCACTGTCTTCGTCAACATTAATGGCAACAACTTCAAAGCCTTCACGCTGGTGCTGATTGCGCAAACTGTTCAAAAAAGGCATGGACTTTTGGCAGGGACCGCACCAGGTTGCCCAAAAATCGATTAAGAGTACCTTGCCTTTGTAGGCAGTTAAATCCAGTTTTTGACCCTTGTCAGTCAAAGCAGACGGACACTGCGGGGTCGCCTGGCCTTCGTGGAGCGCATGAGCCATAGAGCTGCCCGTCAACATTAAAGCTGCACAAAAATTGGTTAACCATTTCATCGAGATTTCCAAAAAGATTGTAATTAAAACTTATTTTAACAGCCGCTTAAGCGACGACAAAGCCATAACGGCCACTTCTACAGATATTAATGGGCGTTTGTAGCGATGAATAGCTACATTAAACCTGGCAATAAGTCTTGCCAGGTTTGATTGTCTTTTTCAATTAAGCGTATTTTTGCAAGCCGCGACCATTTTTTAAGTTGCTTCTCGCGCAAAATGGCGCTGTCCATTCTTTGGTGTAGCTCATACCAAACCAGATCATGAACCCCATAGCGCTTGGTAAAGCCTTCAACCATTTCCATACGATGTTGAAAGACCCGTTTAATCAAATCCGAAGTAACCCCAACATACAGCGTTCCGTTTCGTTGACTGGATAATATATAAACACACGGCTGTTTAGTCATATTAAGCTCCTGTCTTAAACTTATGCCACCTCTAACCGTCATACCCGGCGGGACGCGGGTATCCAGAGCCAGGGACGGTAAGTCATAGTCGTCAATAACTTGCGAGCTTACATCCCTGTAATCTGGATCCCGGCAGTCCATGCCGGGATGACGCGTTGCTTGATTGCCTGTCTTGTAAAACAACAGCAATTCCATGCCACCACTTTTTTAGTCGTCATACCCGCCGGGATGCGGGTATCCAGTGCCAGGGACGGCAAGTTATTGGCATCCTTATCTTTTGAGCTTACATCCCTGTATTCTGGATTCCGGTAGTCCATGCCGGGATGACGACACAGATCGATATACTAAATTCAAAACAACTACCACTTAAAAATTGGACTGGCTTTCCGTACTTCAGCCCAATTTTGAAGTGACATTGCCATAAACAGAAAAGCGGACTTAAAAGTCCGCTTAGCTGAGACATGGGTAAACACAGCATAACTATCCGTGTCTTGTTTACCCAAACTGTGTCGCGCCTATGGTATTAGATAGCCAATGATGCGCTGTTTTTACGACGGTTTAAGCCCAATACGCCGATCATGCCTGACAGGAACATCCAGACTGCGGCAGGAACAGGAACAGGGCTTGCAGCGAAAGTGATGTTACCGTTACCGGCTAAACGTAGACCTTGATAAAGTTGTTGTTCGGTTGCTGTTCCTGAGCCTTTCAAAAAGTCAGCTACCGTAGCGCCAGCAATAGAACCACCGTTAGTAGCTTGAGCTAGGTCAAACAAATGGGCGTAAGCATCAGCATCATCACCGCCGATGAAAATAGAATAAGTGCCGGCAGCTAATTGACCGCTATAAGATACTTCGTTAGTGCCTGTAGCATGAGTACCGTTAGTGATGTACTGCCAGGCGTTGACTTGACCAGAGTCATTGGAGATAGACCAGTCGCCGTTTGCATCGTAAACCCCCCAGTCGCTGCTTGATACGGTACCGCCTTGATAAGCAATCAAATTGTTGATTTTTGCAAAGGGCGACCAAGAAGCATAACCATCGTTACCCGCTAACCAAGATTTCAAGCCTGCTGATTGCGCATCTGCAAGAGCAGTGTTTACAACACCACCTGGAGAAGCAAGATCACCAGCACCATCATGTTCGCCAGAATAGACGCCATTGCCATTCGCTTCTTTAAACAAAGAAAAAGAAGGCGCCAAAACAGCCGCAGTCAAGCCATTAGTGTAGGTGCCGTTAACAAGAGCAGTATTTGCCAAGCCTCTGATAGTAAAGTTGACATCAGAAACGCTAGTCAAAGTAAAAGTACGAGCGCGAGTGTTATGAGTATCACCGGTATAGCCGGCTTGTAAACCACCTAATTGACCAATGTTACTGGTTGCAGTAAAGGTAGTGGTGGTGCCTGGAGCTGCTAAGGCCAAATCAGTACCATAACCAATATGCGCCATTGCCTGGCCGGAAGCCA
>CAIKYI010000064.1 GCA_903831545.1 uncultured Methylobacter sp.
AGACACGGTATTAATGCCTCGGATATTCATGATGTTATTGAAACCGCTATCGGGGGCAAAAAAGCCACCGACATTTATGAAGGTGAGCGACGCTTCTCGGCAGCCGTGCGTTTGCCCGAAGACTTTCGCAATAGCATCGAAGCCATTGACGCTATTCTACTGACTTCTCCAAATGGCGCACGTATCCCGCTAGGCGATTTGGCGGATATTGGCCTCAATGATGGGCCCTCACAGATTAGTAGAGAAATGGGCAAGCGTCGTATTGTTGTTGGTATAAATGTCAGAGATAGAGACCTGGGTGGCTTTGTAGCAGAACTGCAAAAAACCGTTTCCACCCAGATTAAACTGCCGGAAGCCTATTATCTGGAATGGGGCGGGCAATTTCAAAACATGGAACGTGCCTTGGGACATCTTAAAATCATCATCCCTATTACCATCGGTGCGATTTTCTTTGTACTATTTATGCTTTTTAACTCAGTACGCTTTGCCGCACTGATTATTCTGGTATTGCCATTTGCATCTATAGGGGGCGTAGTATCTTTGTTTGTCACTGGCGAATATTTGTCCGTACCGGCTTCGGTCGGGTTTATTGCCTTGTGGGGGATTGCTGTACTAAACGGTGTGGTATTGGTTTCCTATATCCGTAATCTTCGTAGTAACGGGCTTAGTCAGATGCAGGCCGTTCGCGAAGGTTGCGAGCAACGTTTTCGGCCGGTCATGATGACCGCAACGGTTGCACTGCTGGGACTGGTGCCTTTTTTATTCGCAACCGGCCCAGGTTCAGAAGTCCAGCGCCCATTGGCTATTGTTGTTATTGGGGGATTGATTACGTCAACATTGTTAACACTAATTATGTTGCCGACACTTTACCGTTGGTTTGAGGAGAAACGTTAAGCTACTTTTTTGGCAACCAAAAACAAAGCCTCAAACGTTATAAGGTGATTGATTTTTCAATCACCTTTTTTCTTTGCCAGTATCTGAAAATGGTGCACATGTAAGACTGGTCATCTACCCAGTCGACAAGCGTATGGTGGTATTTATTTCGAACAAGGCCATTCTTTCATGAGTGCTGCTTTAATAAGTGACTCAGCACTTTTACTCCATAATTCCGGATGCTCATTCAGATATTTTGACACCACATTTGCAACTTGGTCTGAAGAGATATTTTGTGGACAAAATAAACCCGCCCCCATCGTTGCGTCAACAACTCCCATGACATAATAAAGATAAGCCCCTGCATCATAAAGCTCCGCATTGTCTATATCACCGCTTTTATAGGCAGTTGACTTGTCGTGAAGCTTCTGGCCATTTATAAAAGCATTGAAACCGGCGTTAGCTGAGATAGGCATTAGTATTGTAGCAATCAGGATTAACTTTGAGACCTGCATTTTTATACTCCATGGTTTGTTTGTTACAGTAGGTAGGTGTTCCATTTTCGACAGCGGCATCTATGCCAAAGTGAGGATCCACCCATTATCAATAAACCCAAAGAATACCAAACAAGGTTCAGTACTCTGCTTTTATTAATTTTATTTGATTTCGCCCACTTTCTTTCGCTACATACATAGCTTTGTCAGCCTCATCCAAAAGTGCCGCTGAGTTTATTGACTCATCACCCTTAAAGACGACTACCCCGAGACTTGCACTGCAGTGATGCACAACGTTTAACTTGGCCTTATTTAAGTCAGCATTTAATTCGTAGGGATTAGATAGCTTTTTAAGAATCTTGTCAGCCATTAACTGGGCTAGGGTGTAAGCGTTTAGTTCATCAGTACCCAGCTCTGAAAGTAATACAACAAATTCATCCCCACCTAGTCGAGCTACGGTATCTGAATTTCTTACACAGCTAACAAGCCGGTTAGCAACTTCAATCAATAAAAGATCACCTGCTGCATGTCCATGGAGATCATTTAGTGGTTTAAAATTATCCAAATCCAGGAAGATCAGAACACCGTATTCGTTACTTCGTTTACTTACCGCGATCAATTGGCCAATACGGTCCAGAAGAAGTCGTCTATTGGGTAGTTTTGTTAATTCATCATTAAAGGCCAACTTATGTATTTGCGCTTCCAGTTCTTTTCTTTCCGAAATATCAGTGAGTACTCCGACATAATTAACAATTTGTCTTTCGTTATTCATGACAGGTGCCACGTAAGCATCTTCCCAATAAAGCTCACCATTTTTCCGACAATTTATAAACTCTCCATGCCACGGTTTACCTTCAGTCAAACTTGACCACATTGATTCGTAAATAATCGGTTGTGTTAAACCGGAAGTTAACATTCCGGGATTATGTCCAATCGCTTCATCTGCCGTGTAACCAGTATCTATTGTAAATCTGGGATTCACATACTCTATGGTCGCATCTTTATCGGTAATAATTACCGAGGTAGAGCTATGCTCAACTGCGGCATAAAATTTGTTTAATTTTTCTTCCGTTAATTTCCGTGTTGTGATGTCGAAATGCGTCACAACAGCACCATATCCGAGCGACTTCATAGGCGAGGCAGTCATGTAAAACCAACGACTTTGCTCAGGCGAATCACAGGGGTACTCCAACTCAAAACTGGGTTGCGAGCCATCCAATACACTAAAAATACCTTTAAAAGTATCTGAAATTTGTTGAGGAAGATCTGACGATCCTTTACCGCATACCTCAAGATAGTTGCTGCCAATACCGGTTCGAGCGGGTAACTGTCCAGGCTCCGAACCGTTAATGATAGCAAATTGTATCCAGGCCTGATTCACGGCGACAATATTACCGACTTGGTCAAGCACCGCTATTTCCGTTGCAACTGAATCCAAAATATCTTGAGTAAACGCTTGGTTTTTGCGTAATTCATCGGTTCGTTCGAATACAATTTCTTCTAAATGATCACGATGAAACATCAGGTCATTTGTAACTTGCTCCAGGCGCACCATAACTGCTTTCAAATTTTTAACAAATGGGTTAAAAATTAAAACAACTTCCAAAACCAAAAAAAACAATGTTATTAACCAAAAAAAACTACCTAAATCATGAATTTTTTTTATTGAATTATCTCCTTCAAGTTGGTATTGCCCTACCATTTTGTCAAGAGATTCTAAAAGTATGGTTGAAGCCAGCTGAGTGATATAAGTCAATTGAGGCGTTGCATCTCTTGTTTGTGCATCTGTCAGTTTAAGAAAAGCTTTGACTTCATTAATATAATTTTGAATCAGATTGTTTACAGGATTATTTCCTTCAAAATACATCGCATATGTTATTGGCGACATTTTTCCTGAAAGCCCAACTTCCTGATCACCCAGGGTTAATGCCTTATGTGATCGCTCCAATAAAAGTAATGCCTCGGAAAGTTTGTTTCTTAACTCTTGCTTTTGATCTTCCGGAGCGTTCGCCAATAGATTTGCAAAAAGTGCAGTTCTTTGACTGAGCATCCTCTGTCTACCGCTCACATTCACAGTTAAGGCTGTCTCTTTGACTGCATCGATCATTAACTCATGATTAAGCCAGCTCGCCGTTGAAATGAAAGCAATAAGCAGCAAAGCGATTACATATCGCTTAGTCAAATTTCTCGATAATATTACATGCTTGTTCGTCATTTATATTTTGTAATGAAGTATTTGTCTGATATTGAATCGGTTATCATCAAGTTTTGCCACTGATCAGGTTTAATTGGTAATTAACGCAGTAATTGTAGTCAATAGATTCGACTTTTTGCGAATGCTTCAGTTGTGCCATTATCAGGCAGACACATTAAAAGTCAATTGAGAACCCGAATAACAGCAGCAGCATTTTTTTACAAACAGGTCATTTGACACACTATTAAATTCAAACCCGTTATGCTTTATCTCACGAAACAGGCGCGGAAGAAAATTTAAACACTATAAAATCATATTGTTATATATTTTTAATCCTGCGACTCTTCTAATTCGCACGCCTAATTGGCGCTTTGATTTTTAGAAAACAGGTCATATGACCCAATTTTTAAAAAAAAATGTGTCATATAACATAGTTTAATTAAAAACCCTGAAAACCATATATGTAAAATTAAATTAAATCAATGAATTAAAGAAATGGCATCAATCATGCTTATTTGAATTTACGTTTCGTTACTTATGAATAGTCGAGGTTAAATATGAATCAGCAAGCAGCACAAACAGAAATCAAAAAAAATAATAATGGTTCTTTACTTTTGGGAACAGGTTTAGTGGTTGCATCAATGATTTTAGTGCCCGCATTGGCAGTAAGGCTTGGTTTGGGAGCCAGTTTAACCGGAGCCTTAAGAATTGCTCTTATGAAAGCGTCAAGCCGAGCCGTCAGTGGTGGTTGTGCTGACATCTCCAAAACCGCATAAGTGGCTTTTGTTACAGCAACGTTAGACTTTTTGCCCATGACAGCTATGTCGGCGAGACTGGCTTTTACATGATTTAGTGTAGGACTTATAGAAATGGAGCACAGGTCTTGGTTAGTCTGCGGTCTTCCTGAGGTTTTTCGTGAATTATTTAGATAGTTCGCTAGCCTGCCCGGACAGCTTAGTGGCTTTCCTGGAATATCTCGCAGCATGACTGAGGAGTCTGAAAAAACAGTATTGACTAAAAGCCTTACTGGCTTTGCTCTTGAGCTATTTATCCCAGAGCTTCTGGGTACGCTTAAGGTGGCTTCGGGTTATAGAGCTAAGTCTTTGTTAGTCAGCTTATAGTTTTGGACGTTCCCGATCGCTAACTTGATCGTTTTAAGCTAAAGCAATTGATTCAATTAATATATTCCTCCAAGAAAAATATAAATATAGCCAGACAAAAGTAGTCATCTTTGATAATTTTACCCCCAAAAAAATGCCTCAATACCAACGTCATACCATTGGCAGAGAATGCCGACTCAGCCAATAAAAAATTTAAATCAAAAATTAATAGTATAAATGCCTCCCTATCCCTAGAGTTCCGAGTGCAGCACCTAAAGATATTATTGTTATCTGTCCCCTTTCATTTATGACAATAAGAAGCCAGTTCAATGGTTTACTTACAATTAATTTCCTATTATGCTAAACAACAAGAATACATATGCCAAACAAAAACCAAATCATTTCGTTGAATAAAATGACTGATAATAAAAAAGAGTGCGACCTTTGCGGGTTAAGTGTTGAAATACCCGACTTCTCATTAAAAACCAAAGAGGGAGACAAAGTGTTTTGTTGCGAAGGCTGCAAAGGCATTTATCAATTATTAAATGAAGTTGAAATTCTGCCTGAGCCAGACATGAATTAAGTGTTCTTCAACTTTCAAATTGCTATAGGAAATCAATATGACACATGTACATGGTAAACTGGCAAACGAAGTGGTTAAAGGGTCAATGGTCGCATCTACGGTGCATACGGGGAGTAAACTGATGAGTAATATCGCAAAACATCCACTGCTGGTTTTTGGTTTAGGCGCAGTAGCTGGCTACTTGGTCTATAAATACCGAAAAGAAATCATTTCCGGCACCACCAGCGTAGTAGATGCCGGTAAAGATTTTGTCTTACAGCAAAAAGAAAATCTGGAAGATATCGTTGCAGAAAGCAAGGAATAACAATCCGATTTTTTCACTCAAGATTGGCTCATGATATAAAAATTGGGTAATTTCATTAACGGGTATTCTGACCCTATAAAGTCAGAATACCCGTTTTGTTTTTCCAGGAGCTTAGTTAAGTTATGTCTATTCAAAAAGAATTTGTGCTACGTTATCAAATTGACGGGCATGTAAGATTTCAAATTCCCGCTCAAATTTGCAATATCGATGTAGCAAAAGCAGTTACGGATGGCATTTCAGGGATAGACGGCGTATACCGCGTGCATCTCTATCGCAATCAACAAAAATTATCTATTCGTTACAATGATGTTGTTTGTGACTTCCCGTCAT
>CAIKYI010000065.1 GCA_903831545.1 uncultured Methylobacter sp.
GTCAGAAAACAGATGTTGAGTTAAGGGATTCCTAAATTGTTAGGTTGTCTGGTTATCAATGTTGTAGTTCTGTGTTAACCGTAAGAGTTTTTAATTTAGGAGTTTTAAAATGGCAACAGGCACTGTAAAGTGGTTTAACAACACGAAAGGTTTTGGTTTTATTGCACCTGCTGATGGTGGCGAAGATGTTTTTGTTCACCACTCAGTTATTCAGGGCGATGGTTTCAAAACTTTGACTGAAGGTGAAACGGTCACTTTTGATATCTAATCAGTTCCAAAAGGCTTAACAGCCGCCAATGTTTATCCTAAATAAAAAAGGATAAGTCGTTAAAAAAGCCCTTGTGAATCACTTCACAAGGGCTTTTTTTTTATCTAACGGATACTGCTAAAACGGTTATTTAAAGGGACGGCCTTTAGCGTCTTTATTGATTTGTCCTCCAAACAGTAAAATGCTTTCAACAAAAGCCCAGAGCATGGCAAACCCGGGTAAGCCCGTTACATAAAGTATTATCGATGATGCCAATTGGACACAAGCCAACCTATGAAACCCCAAATAAAATCGATGCGCACCCGCCCAGCCCAAGAAAAACGCCAGTATAGCAGCCAGGTATTTATATTTTACGGCTTTAGGAGGTTCCAAATAGGCGCCTACCAGATCAATATTGTTAGCAATTTTTCCATCCGCCTCGAATTTAACATCATCGCCTTCATCGGGGGGAACTTCGGCAACCCAATTATCTTCTAAATGGAATGTAAATAACGCGCCCTCACTTTTTATAATCCCGGCTTGCGTATCTGGATTATAGCTTTCAATCTGTCCAATCATTTATTATCTACCCTCTAAAAACAAGACGCCTAAAATTGGCACCAACTTAAATTATTCATCATACAAACGTACAGCTAACACATCACACAAGGCATGATGTAGTACGCCATTTGCGGTTGAGCCCAGTAATAGCGCAAAGCCATGCCTGCCATGTGAACCAACTACGATTAAATCTGCCTTGTTTTCTTGGGCAACCCGAATTATTTCAAGCTTGGGACTGCCAGTTTCCATAAAACGACAGTCATCGCTAATATTCAGTTGTTCAGCCAGTTTAGACAATCTCTTTTTTGCGACAGCCATTAACTCAGCGGTTAAATCCAGATCAAAAGGGATAGTCGAGCCATATGCGGCATCAGTAATTAGCAAATTATCCATGACATGAACAATACTGAGTTTTGCCTGATATTTATCGGCCAAATCTCTCGCTCTGGTGGCAACATTCTCGCCGTGCTCCGAAAAGTCAGATTTACAATGCGTTGATTCCGAAAAATAAATTTCCAAATGGAATTGTTCAAATCACGTTATTTACTTCATCAGGTATGCCATTAAGTGAACGGATTGCTTTTGTTCAACACGAAGATAAATTCAAATTGACTTTAACGAGCGATAAACCATCATATCTACCCCGACAAAAAGTTAAGATAACTGTTTCTGCTAAAAATCCACTTAAAGTATTGCCAGGAAGTTATTCCCTTTCGGTGGTTGATGAAGGTA
>CAIKYI010000066.1 GCA_903831545.1 uncultured Methylobacter sp.
TATCAATGCGCCAGCATTTGTCCGATTGAAGGTGCGATTCTGGATTCGTTTGGCATAGCGATTAATCCGCCTGGCTCGCTAACCGGCATTCCGCCGGAAAAAATGGCCGAAGCCATGGCTGAGTTACAGTCCCATTAAGCGAGGATCAGCTCATGGCGACCGTCTATTTCTATGAAAAGCCGGGGTGTATTAACAACACCAGGCAAAAGAAATTATTAGAGGCTGCAGGACATCAGCTTATTGTAAAAAACCTGTTAACTGAAGTCTGGCAGACTGAACGTCTTCGTACATTTTTTGGAGTATTGGCGATAAGGGATTGGTTTAATTACAGTGCTCCGGCGATTAAACACGGCGAGATTGATCCGGAAACCCAAACAGAGCAACAAGCCTTGGCACTGATGCTGCAAAATCCGTTATTGATTCGTCGTCCGTTAATGCAGGTCGGCGATAGCTTTATGGCAGGGTTTGACCAACAGGCAGTTGAAAACTGGATAGGCCTGCAAAATACCAAGGTAACTTCTGATCTTGAAAGCTGTCCCAGAACGCATGAACAGAGTAACTGCAGTGATGAGTGAGTTATAAACGTATCCGAAGCTAATCTTATTATTCGATAGCACTGATTTTACATAATGAATTTCTGATTTTGACCTCCGGTAAGGCTCTCCTGAGCTTAATTGTTGGACTCAGGACAAATCCATTTAGGGATGAGACCTGTCAGAGAATGAAGGGAATCTCTTTTACAAGATTCTTAAATTTTTTTTAACGCACCAGGAGAGTAGAAATGGCGAAAGCATCAATCACCTTTGAAGACATCAATGTTACCGTTACCGCACCGGCGGGCACCCGACTTATCGAAATATCGGAAAAGGTTGGTTCAGGTATTGTTTATGGTTGCCGTGAAGGCGAATGTGGCACCTGCATCACCAAAGTTACGGAAGGTTGGGACAACCTCACCGAGGCCTCGGTACTTGAAGATAAAATCTTGCGCGAAAACATGGCAGGCAAACATAATCGCCTGGCCTGTCAGGCTCAGGTTCTGGGAGGAACGATTAGAGTTAAACCTGTTTAATAACAGAGCTTTATCATTCTTTGCTTGCTCTTTAAAAAAGAAGCAAGGAGAAAGCCGAGGGATATTTAATTAAATATCCCTTATTTTCTCTTGGGCAGTTGTCATATCCACTTAAATAAGGACTTACTCATGGCTTTAATTACCTTCTCAAATCCCGAATATCGGGATAAAACCGTTTATGCCGTTGCCGGCAGTCATACCGAAACCTTGCTAAAACTGGCCCGTGAAAACAAAATCCCGATCAATTATGAATGTGAGGATGGCGAATGCAGCACCTGTTTAGTTAAAGTGAGCAGTGTTGATAATAAGCATCAACGCATGGGCGGCCCTTTGACCGAGAAAGAAAAGGCGGTTTTGCAATCTAGCGGCAAAATCAGCAAGGAAGAAATGGAACAAATGATTGTGGACGACCTGCCATCACCCTGGCGCTTGGCTTGTCAGATGATAGTCAGGGATGAAGACATTCTGGTCGAGTATTAACCATGTCCATGGCACTCCAACTTCAGGATGACCGCGAAGCATTGTATTTCCGGCTATCGACGTCCATCAGGTCAACCGCAGAGATGGTGAACATGACTGTAAAGGGCGTGAACTCGCCAAGCATTCATAGGTCGCCAAATGTCGAATGGTTGTCTTGTATGGTCGCCAGTTGGTGTGTCGGGCAAGGCGTTTTGCCTGACTATATGGGTTTGAAGCCGGAGCAGTTTAATCTCTTGAAGGACAGCTATTTTCAGGATCAAACACTACCGGAATGTTCCGTTTCGGGTATCCAGCTCGATTTTAGTCGTATGCTGGAAAAAGAAGACCTGGTTATTCTTTTAGAACAATACGCCAGACCCAATACACTTGAAATGGACTGGATGATTGATATTCTCGTAGCCGGTTGTCTGGGTAGTGATCATTTATGGCAAGATTTAGGGCTTTGGTCTCGCTCCCAATTAAGCGCCCTGCTGCACTATAATTTTCCGGAACTGGCTGCAAAAAACACTCAGGACATGAAATGGAAAAAGTTTTTATATAAACAGCTTTGCGAGGCAGAAGGCTTGTATCTATGCCGAGCGCCCTCGTGTAATGTCTGTATAGACTATTCAAAATGTTATGGTCCGGAGGAGTAAGGGACGTAGTCAAATATTGCCCTGGACGCTCAATAACTTAATCCGGTTCTGACCCTCACTTGAGTTGCATGGCGGGCTGGCAAATACCCGGCCGATAGGGCCAGGACTATTGACACACCAAGCCACAAAACAACCGATAGCCAGGAAAAAACATAATCCAGCTGTATGCCCAACATGGTGACGCCCAATTTTGTAGCTAACGGTTCGGCGCACAGATAAGCCAAGGGCAGGCTGATTAAACAGGCCAGCAGGCAATGGAATAATCCTTCCAGCATGAATAATTTAAAAATAGCCATCGATTTGGCGCCTATGGCACGCAAGACGGCAATTTCCCGGGTGCGTTGCAAAACGCTGATAGCCAGGGTTCCCGACAGACCAATGGCGCCGACGGCAGCGATCAAGGCAGCAAGCCCAAGTAACATGCGGGTAATGGGACGAAACTGGTTTTCGGCAAACTGGCGTTGTTCCAGTTTGGCAAGCGTGGTGTAAAAATCCAGTTTGATATGTTGCTGTTGGAA
>CAIKYI010000067.1 GCA_903831545.1 uncultured Methylobacter sp.
AGAAGTTAACCGGCGAATGCACGAAAACAACCTAAGCCAACGGGTCAGAATTCGGGCCTTAGCGCATCTGGCTGAAACGCGTAACCTAGAAACAGGCAACCACATTTTACGCACCCAAGGCTATATGCATCGACTGGCAACCGGCTTAAATCAACACCCCCGCTTTGCGACTATTCTTAATGAGCGCTATATTGACCTATTAACTCAGTCCGCACCGTTGCATGATATTGGTAAGGTTGGCATTCCTGATCACATTCTCCTAAAGCCCGGCAAGCATACTCCCGAAGAATGGGTCATCATGAAAACACACGCAAAACTCGGCAGCGATGCCATTGAACAAGCCGAACGCGATATCGACATGCACCCGGCATTTCTTTCAGCCGCCAAAGAAATCGCCCACTGGCACCATGAAAAATGGGATGGTAGCGGCTATCCGAACGGTTTGGCAGGTACCGCCATCCCTGAATCAGCCCGAATTGTAGCACTCACTGATGTATTTGATGCATTGGCCATGCGCCGCCCTTATAAAGAACCTTGGCCATTGGAAGCTATTTTTGCAACTATACGAGAGGGTTCCGGGCGACACTTTGATCCGAGAGTCGTCAGTTGTTTTTTTGATATTCAAGCGGAAATTCTTGAGATTACGGATGCATGGGTGCTACGCAATGGAGAAATTTAATCTGGAGCAGAGTCACTATGTCTTTCAGAAATTAAATTTCCAATGCACCTCACTGCAAACTCGTACGGATACCATCCCTTCAAGGGATGTTATCCGTTAGCATCGAACTTATTTATCTGAAAACCACTATGTCTGCCTGATAGTAATGATTAAAAGTAGAAAATATATCGGTAACCCGATCTTCACATTTTTAATTTTCTAAAAGCGTGACAGGATTTGCAATCCCGTCACTTCTGTTTTCAAAACGATATTATTTAACAGTATGCCGCTGGCTAACAATCACCAGTCTACAATTCATCCTGCAGGCGTTGATAAATACCCCCAAAACTGCCGTTACTCATTAATACAAAATGTCCGCCTGAACGCGCTTCAACTTTAAGTTTGGCAATAATGTCATCAAGCGACTGACAGATTTCAATATTATTGGCATAATTTTTCAGCTGGCTTAAATCCCAATCCAGATTTTCGGGCTGATAAATAATGGCCAGATCGGCATCACCCAGCGATTTTGCCAGCGTTTCTGGATGCACACCCACACGCAGGGTATTTGATCTGGGCTCGACAATGGCGAGAATACGCTCCTGCCCCACCTGTTTACGTAAACCATCCAGTGTCGTGGTAATCGCCGTCGGGTGATGAGCAAAATCATCGTACAGCGTTACGTTATTAATTTTGGCAATTACTTCCATGCGCCGTTTAACATTGATAAATTGACCTAAAGCGGCTATGGCATCTTTCGGCAGAATACCGACATGGTTTGCCGCAACGATGGCAGATAGCGCATTGTAAACATTATGCTCACCGGTTAAAGGCCAATCGACTACACCTTGCTCCTTATCTTCAAACTCTACCGAAAACTGGCTGCC
>CAIKYI010000068.1 GCA_903831545.1 uncultured Methylobacter sp.
GGATCGCTAAACAAAGTAAAATGGCAGGTTATTATAAACCTGAGCTGGCTTTTTATGCTGGAATTTATCCAATTATTAAAACAACGTTATCAGGCGACTCTGAATGATTCATCAGATCGCCACTATGGCAATGAGTCAGTCAAAACAAATTTTCAACAACGAATCGATCAGCTTATTTTAGCCGAAGCTTTTATTCGTAAAGGCCAGCTTATTGATGCGTCAAAGAAACCTGTGCTACAGATAGCCGTAGTCGGGCCAACTCAAGCCGGAAAAAGCTCATTGGCCAACGTGCTATTAAACAGTAACGCCGCCGGAATCAGTCCTTTAGCTGGTTATACGATTCATCCACAGGGCTTTTGTAGTGGCATCAGTACTGAGGACTGCACCGGCCTGCAACGTTATTTTGGTCGCTTTCAACAATTGCAGCAATCTCAGTTAAGTAAAGAACGTCACGATTGCTATTCACTCACCCAAAACAGCATCAATTCAGAGATCCTGCCACCCAGCGTTTTGTGGGACACTCCTGATTTTGATTCGATAGATTCAGCAACCTACCGGGAAGGTGTTATCCGTGCAGTGGCTCTGGCTGATGTTATTGTTCTGGTGGTCAGCAAAGAAAAATATGCCGATCAATCGGTTTGGGACATCATGACGGCTCTCGAAGCCTTGCATCAGCCAACCATTATTTGTTTGAATAAACTGATTGCAGGTTCAGAACCGGTCATTATTCAGTCATTACAGGAAAAGTGGCGACAAGCCAGATCTGATCAAGTCCCCGAAATCGTTTCGCTGTATTATCAAAAACAGGGCGGACTCCCAATCTGGCCTGAAGCAAAACAGCAATTGCTTCATCAGGTCACCAACAAAGTAGCGCATAACCAACACGCCCGCCATGAACTGACTTTATTGAAAAAACACTGGCAAGCTTGGCTCGAACCGGTAACTGCCGAACACAAAGCATTAAATGATTGGACAGACCTGGTTGACCTGATGATCAAACAGGCGCTGGACAGCTATCAAACCGATTACCTGGATCACCCGCATCATTACGAAACTTTCCAGCTGGCCATGACCCAATTACTGAGTTTAATGGAACTCCCCGGCTTGGCACGCATTCTCGCCGGAACTCGTCAGGTCTTGACTTGGCCTGCCAAACAACTCATGAAACTGGGGCAAAAAAAATCATCTTTTCCAAGCAGGATTTTAAGTACAACCGGAGCACATCCACTTCAGACCGATTTGTCGGAGAGCAGTTACGAAATTGCCCTGTTAAAACAGATCGCCGAACACACCTTAATCCAACTGGCTGACAAACTGCTGGATAAAGCCGATCAAAGCCCCTGGGTGCGCCAATTACACAGTGTACTACGGAATCAACGACCCGAAATTTTACTGACGTTTAGTCACGCCGCGCAAAGCTATCACCTGTCTTTTCAACAAGATGTAGATAGCGCCGCACATCGCCTTTACTACAAACTGCAAGAACAACCGATGGTCTTAAACAGTATACGGGCCACACGTACGACTGCCGATGCCGCCGTTATTGCCTTGACCCTGCATATGGGTGGCATAGGCCTACATGATTTAGTGATTGCCCCGGCGATGCTGACCGTAACGTCCTTGTTGGCGGAAAGCGCAGTTGGCAGTTATATGCACAAAGTAGAGGCAGAATTAAAACAAAACCAGCTAAATACCGTAAAACAGACCTTATTTATCGAGACCCTACGTAACAGACTTTTGCAATTGCCTGAGCAATTATCAATAGCGACTCATTTTAATATATCCCCTGACCAGCTTCATGCGGCAGAGCTTCAACTCACAGAAAAGCGCCATGGTTTACGATTACTCTAGTTTGATAGAATCCACAAAAAACTGGGCACAGCAGGCACAAGCGTCTGGCTGGCTAACAACAGACACTGCGAAGACGTTAAGCAGTTTTGATGGCCGAACACCCGACACACTATTTAAGCAACAAGGCTCCAGACCTTTAATCGTGGCATTTATGGGGGGCACCGGCGTAGGCAAAAGCTCACTGCTTAACCGTCTTGCTGGTAAAGCGATCGCCAAAGCCGGAATAGAACGCCCCACTTCGCGTGAAGTGACCCTCTATCATCATCAAAGCGTTGAAATAAGGCATTTACCCGAACATCTGCCGCTGGCTCAAATCAAAATCGCCGAACATACTAATGAC
>CAIKYI010000069.1 GCA_903831545.1 uncultured Methylobacter sp.
AACCGGCTTACATAGCCAATCCGTTTTACGAATAAATGCTGAATACTTTGAAATATCGCCCGGTAAAAATATAATGAAATGAAAATTCTCAACCTGCCAAACTATTGGATGACGTCATATAAAAAGCTTTAAGGGTCTCCACACCTAATAAAAGCTTTAAACAAGTTCTAATCTATAGATAAAAGTTAAAATTCAATTCTTACTTTTCTGTGAGCAAGTTCACATTTTGCTCCCTCAAGATGACGAAAACATGACATTTTGATAACCCTTGCGTGACATGTAATACATTTTTTAGGCACTTATTCTCTAACCAATAACTTAATCATCCTCAATATTTAATGTCAGAAACACTACTAAAAAAATGCACCTGGGCTCTCTCCAGTTGTTCTGAAGAGCATTATCATGACCATGAGTGGGGCGTGCCGATACATGATGACCGTTTGCTATTTGAGTTTCTTATTCTGGAAGGCGCTCAGGCGGGCTTAAGCTGGTCTACAATTTTGAACAAACGCACGGTCTACAGACAAGTCTTCGATAATTTTGATGCCAATGTTATTGCCCGTTACGATGAACACAAAATCAACGGGCTGTTGGCTAATCCCGGCATAGTAAGAAACAAACTAAAAGTTAATTCAGCCGTTATCAATGCTCGGGCATTTTTGGAGGTTCAGCAGGAATGGGCTGGTTTTGATAACTATATCTGGCAATTTGTTAACGGCAAACCGCTACAAAATGCTTGGAACAGGGCCGACGAAATTCCGTCACAGACACAAACCTCCGCGCTAATGAGCAAGGATCTAAAAAAGCGCGGATTTAAATTTGTCGGCAGTACCATTTGCTATGCTTACATGCAGGCAACTGGCATGGTCAATGATCATACAACTGATTGTTACCGCTACTCTGAAATTAAAGCAAAATTTTCATAAGGGGTAATTCTATGCGTTATCTACATACCATGGTCAGGGTTCGTGATCTTGCTCAGTCTCTGGATTTTTATTGCAACAAAATGGGTCTGATTGAATGTGACCGGATGGAAAGTGAAGCCGGTCGCTTTACGCTGGTGTATCTGCATGCCCCGTTGGATGCAGAACAAGCTAGAAAAAATCAGGCTCCTTTATTAGAACTGACTTACAATTGGGACACAGAAGACTATGCTGGCGGGCGGAACTTTGGTCATATTGCCTTTGAAGTCGACAATATTTATCAAACCTGCCAGGCCTTGATGGATGCAGGTGTCATAATCAACCGTCCGCCGCGTGACGGACGGATGGCCTTTATCCGTTCTCCGGACAATATTTCAATTGAATTTTTACAAAAAGGTGCTGCCCTGACGACCACTGAACCTTGGCATTCCATGGAAAATACGGGGAGTTGGTGAATTAATTTTATTGCCCACTATTTGGTCAACGTTTTTATTATCATAATCTTTTCTGGGTTTAACTGCTAAATAGGGTTTTCAAGCTGGCACTACAATTCGTCAACCAGCAAAATTCTGTAAACCTCATATGCAGCCTCTTCATAAGGATGGGTGTCAAGTAGCGTTTGCACCACTTCCTGAATTACATCATCAGTGCATGTCATTTCTACCTTATATTCAGCTACCTTTTCCAGTTGATTAATTTGCCCAACATATGGCTGGCTATTTTCCAAAGGTCTGAATTGCCCTTCACCCCGCACTTGCCAGCAGCATTGATCGTAAGCCTTATAATGACCAGCGCCTTTTACAAACAAAGCCTTTTTAACCAATTCCACATGCGATTCTGGAACATAAAAATTTAATTTATACATAGCTTTAACCCTACACAATAATAACTGTCCAATAACTTGCGGGATGCTACCTGATTAACGCCCAAAAAAAAGCCCATCTAAAGATGGGCTTTATATAACACTAAAACCGATTAAACTCAGTTTTTAGTTTTATCAACAATCTGATTAGCTTTAATCCAAGGCATCATGCTACGCAGTTTGGCACCGACAACTTCAATCGGATGCTCTGCATTCAAACGACGTTTTGCCGTCATTTCAGGATAGTTGGTCATGCCTTCCATGATGAATTGCTTTGCATATTCGCCATTTCTAATATTTTTTAAGGCTTCACGCATTGCCCAACGGCTTTCTTCGTTGATGACTTTTGGGCCAGTAACATATTCGCCGTATTCTTCATTGTTGGAGATTGAGTAGTTCATATTGGCAATACCGCCTTCATACATCAAATCAACAATCAATTTCAATTCGTGCAAGCATTCAAAGTAAGCCATTTCAGGCTCATAACCGGCTTCAACCAAGGTTTCAAAACCCATTTTCACGAGTTCAACTGCACCACCGCATAATACCGCTTGTTCGCCGAATAAATCGGTTTCACATTCGTCACGGAACGTGGTTTCAATAATACCTGAGCGACCACCACCAATAGCAGAAGCATAAGATAAACAAATCGCTTTCGCTGTGCCTGAAGCATCTTGATGAACAGCGATTAAATCTGGAACGCCACCGCCACGTACAAATTCAGAGCGAACAGTGTGTCCTGGGGCTTTAGGGGCGATCATAATTACGTCTAAATCG
>CAIKYI010000070.1 GCA_903831545.1 uncultured Methylobacter sp.
AAAAGCTTCGGTGCTCGGCGCGGTAAACGGGATGATGAGTTTCTACTGCGTAACATCAATGATTAATAGCACGCGGGTGACACCGATTAAGCGGATAATTACTGATTAAAAACCTAAGGTGGTGAGCTTCAACGTTTAAATTATCCGTGTATATCTATTCAATGAGTTTTGCCTGGAGACGCCTGTTTTTGGCATCCGTATTTCTTTTTTCTGTGTGTTTAATGCTGGATTATTTTTTGCGTACCTAAGCTGGTTACCCATTTTTCACCTCCTGCAAAAACTGTTTGCTGATTACGGAAGGCAGGCTCTTGGGTGATTTAATGCGTAGTTGTTTATTGACATTGAGTCGGCCAAACACAACCTCAATATCCTTGATAGTCACGCCAAACTCTTTCGCCAGAAAGCGAACCATATGATCGGTTGCTCTGCCTGCTACAGGTGAGGCAGTGACACTAATCTTGAGTTGATTGCCTTTAGCCTTGCCAATGACATCCTGCTTTGCGCTAGGTTTGCCGAGAATATTAAGCACCAAGGTTTCTCCATCCCAGGCACAGAATGAGGTCATTGCCAATCTTTTGTGAGCCATTTAAGCTTATGATGAATTCTTGAAATTAGCTGCCATTATAGTAATAAAGGCTAGTCCCAGGGAGGCAAATCGCCGTTATAGGCAACAAAATCTTTATCCTGCGCATGAGTTTTGACACCGGCGACCGGGGCTTTCTTGGCTGAGGAACTGATTTTTGAAGAGGAAGTTGTTGTTTTGATATGTGTTACAGCGCCCTGTTCATTTGGCCAATTGGCAAAAAGCGCAATGTCCTTGTCGGCGGGCGCATACCATTTCTTCTGGACCCCATCCCACCTCGCACCGAGCGCTTTGGCCTGATCCTTTTGAGCAAAAGGTACATTTAGATAAACTTTCGAGTCGGCCATTTGCAAAAAAAAGGTGATGAGGGTTTGATTGGGTAAGTCGTTTTATTATAAAGCATTGCCGGGTTAAATGAAAAAGGCCGGAGTTGACCGGCCTTTTTGTCAAGCTTGAGCTTTAATGAATTAATTTCAGCGCTTTTTCAGTAGCCTTTTCTTTGGCTTTGCTCTTCAGAGTCTTAGTGGCTTTAGGAGCCTCTTTAATTTTTTCTTTTAAATTTTCGGCCGATTCTTTGCCGGTTTTTAATGTTTCTCCGACTTTCTTCCCTTCTTCCGGTACGGCTGCAGTGACTTTTTTCGTTACCGCTTCCTTCGCCTGATCTTGTAGCGTTTCAGGCGATATTTCAGCGGCATCTTTTAAAGATTTCGCCTGGTCCAGTGTTGACTTTGCTTCGTTTACCTTTCCAATAGCGCTGGGCGCTACTTTGCTCGCTTTATCTGTTACGGCTTGCTTTGCCACGTCTTCAAGTAAGCTCTGTTCCGCCAGCGCTGAACTAGAGGCAACTAACATTAAACTGAATAAAATTGCTTTGTTTCTCATGGAGACATCCTTTAGTGATTTAGTGAGTGAGGCTATAGAGTAAAACCGTGAACCTTAATGCTGCATTAACAGTCGATGTTCAATTTTGTGCGGTGAGCAAACATTCCAGAACAGCCCAGGACTGGTACAATGTTCCGTTTATGGCGATACACAGCTTTAGCAAAGACATCGGATGACATTTAAATCAACCTGCATCAAATTCGTCATCGCGAGCAGCGCCATTGCTTGCTTGCATGTTTTTTTTGGCGTTAATCTAGGGTGGCTAATATTGCCAGGTGCAGTGTGGCTGGCATTGATCATTTACGGTTCGGCAAGTATTCAGGTCGGATTTTTCGCTCCCGTCTGCTGTCATGGGAGTCGATTAACAAATGAAATTGCCCTGTCTTTTG
>CAIKYI010000071.1 GCA_903831545.1 uncultured Methylobacter sp.
ATTGGTATAGGGATTGCGCGTAAACACCGTAATGGCGTCCGAGTCTTTAGCGGTCACAAACACCTTAAGGCCATCCGCACTCAGAGTCACCGAACTGGCGCCGGCAAGCTTAGCCTCTGCCCCATCGGTTAATGTTTGCACTAAAGGCGAGGGTAATATTTCATAAGTGAGCCTAACAGAACCGTCTACTCCGTAAAGGGTACGGGTATAAGTGCCCGGTACACTCTGAGCGACATCGATCGTCAACGACCCAAGATCATCAGCACCCAATATTCCATCATCTTCTTTAATGTGTAAGAAATAGTTGTTGGCCCCTGACAAAACACCCACCGCTGATAAATCAATCGCCTGTCTATCAGTATAAGAGTTAAAAGCTGCATTAAAAATGATGGTATCGTTTGAGCCTGGGTTGTCAAGAACGATATAAGGCTCATCATCAGTATTATTACCAAAAATGTTCGAATCCGCACCATTACCCAAAACAGTCAATGCTTTAAGTTGTACGCGTGGACTTTGCACTTGCGTCAGATTGGTTGCTTGTGCCAGATCAAAGGCCAAAGGCGCGCCAGCTCCGGTCAGGCCATATAACATGCCAGCCGCACTGGTCGCATACACCGCAGTATTATTCGGGCTAAGCACCAGATCGGTAATTTTTTTATCAACTAAACTGCTTAAACTGCCGTCATAAAACAACTCGGTTTGACGGGTGAGTTCCTTAACCGTAACCACCTGACCGACAGCCTTGCTGACGACGATGGTACGACCCAAAGAGTCGGCGATATCGACAGGGACGATTACAGAATTGACATCACTATAGGCGGGTATGAATGATGTATTAATATACAATTTCAGATCATAGGACTGCAGAGAGTGAGTGATGACCCCGTTTGAATCTATGATCAATTCTCCGCCAGTTTCGGAATAGAACGCCGGCCGGCCGTTGTCATTATTTTCTGTGTCATATTCCCAGAAATGAAACGTCAATGAACCCCCTGTAGGTATATCATAATACGGTAGTCCAAAAGCAATATAACTGTCTTCGTCGTAAGCGGTTTGGCCAGTAGCGTTAAAAATAGCTGTTCCGCCAACCTGTCCATAATTCGAAGTCACAACGTTTCTAGTGCCACCCAACCAAACTTGTACATTCTCTCGACCGTTCTCTGTACCATCATTAATATAAAACCAATTCAAACGAACTCGACTCAGAGGATGAGGAGCCGATACTTCCGTGATAGCAACCGTTGGCGAAGTCGCCTGGGTTTCCAGATTTTGCTGTAAATTCCATGTACCTAATTGATCCTCTTTATAGATACTCAGGGTGCCACCGGCATCGACAACAGTAGCAATATTGCCGGAGATGGTCACGGCGGTGGCGGAACTACCTGACAGCGTTGCAACGTAAATAAAATTATTGCCTGTATCAATCCGCCAGATGCTGGCCACGCCGCCAAGCCCAGCGATGATAGCGGTATTACCGTCAAGATCCATTAAATCTGAATTTACTTCATAAGTGCTTTTAATGGACCATTCAGACCCAAACTGCCACAGTTGAACATAATTCAAACCACCTTTTTCCATCGAAATCAAAGCATTATTACCGTCAACAGCGATCGCCTTGCCAAAGCCCTGCGAACCATCGCCTTTTGTTGTAGAGG
>CAIKYI010000072.1 GCA_903831545.1 uncultured Methylobacter sp.
CCTAGGACACCGCCCTTTCACGGCGGTAACGGGGGTTCGAACCCCCCTGGGGACGCCAATAACAGAAGGGTTATCATTTTTGATAACCCTTTTTTTGTGCCCGTCAGCTTGAGTTTTTTTTTGGCTTGCAAAATAGTTCACCTCATACCCGGCTTATTCACCACAAAAAATCACCCGCAAAGCTACGGAACACCTTTAAATCCAAATCGCCCAATCAAATTAATTCATGAGCCAGTCCAGACCCAAGATGCCCTGCGCATGCCAGATTAAACCCATGAAATCCGATTACCCATTTACCTGAACGCAGTTTATAATCTACATTTTTTTAAACCACAGCACATAGGATGTCGCACCTAAAACCTCAGCATTTCGACTTCTGCTTTTAAAAGCCCCAACGTACATGTAACCGCCAAAAATCCAGCATTTTTGTTTTGATTATCGCTTTCTTTGAGAACAGTATTAAATGTCCCAAGCTAAATTAACGCTACTTATTTTAAATGTCGTGTTGTTATTTGCAGTGTCCGAGGTTAGTTATGGCCGCCATGCCGCCATTATTATTGATGCCGATAACGGCAACATATTGCATGAAATAGAAGCAACCCAGTCATGGTACCCAGCCTCTTTGACCAAACTAATGACGCTGTACATGACTTTTGACGCCTTAAGATCAGGCCAAATCCACTTGCATGACACCTTAACCGCTTCAACCCATGCCTCACAACAACCTAACAGCAAACTGGGCCTGAGACGCGGAGAACACCTGACTGTCGAAGAAGCTATTTTAGCGATAATTACCCGCTCGGCAAACGACGCCTCTGTCGTACTTGCCGAACATTTGGGCGGTACCGAAGAAAATTTTGCCGTTAACATGACTGAAAAAGCTCATTCTTTGGGTATGTACAACTCGCATTTCATGAACGCCACCGGCCTTCCCAATAACTGGCAAGTTACCACGTCCAGAGACATGGCTGTTTTGGCCTGGAAAGCACAACGCAATTTTCCCGAGTATTATCACTATTTTGCTGCGCACAGCTTTAATTTCAAAGGCACGGAACTACGCGGCATCAATAAATTCACCGCCCACTATCCGGGTGCCGAAGGCATGAAAACAGGTTTCACCTGCGGTTCAGGCTTTAATCTGATCGGCGCGGCACACCAAAATGGCAAACATCTGATCGGCGTGGTAATGGGTGGTATGACCAGCCAGGAACGCTACCAGTTAATGATACAAAAAATGGACGCCAGCTTTGCCAACCAATACGAAATTGATCCGGCAAGAAACATCAATTCAATCGCAACCAACACTGCTGGCTCACCTCCTTACCAACTCGATTGCGGCAATGGCGGCGTAAGCCATGCAATACCGGTATCCACTCATAATTACTATAAACCGGTTCATACAAACATCAGACACGCCAAAGCCATTGTTAAAGCTATTGGCAAAGCTCGCACTATGCCCGTTCATGCAGCGAAAACAAGCCTCAAGCCAAGCAACAAAAAATTGATACTGGCTAAAAAAAGCATTAGCCAAGTCAAGCCGACAGTGAAAGTTATCAGCAAACCCAAGGCAATCAGTAAAAACTTTCATAAAGCCAAAATTGCAATCAAGACCCCCAATAAAGCAAAGGGAACCTACCATCACTAAGGCAATTTGCTGCGAACAACAATGCTTAAAAACCAAAGTAGACAGGGTTTGTGTAACGTAACCCGACAAAGGCTTGTAAATGTATACAGTGTTACCATTTTAGAACATGGAAAAAACCCGCTCTTGACTATAAAACCGCTTTACTACAACGCTTACCGTTTGTACCTTTAAAGGGATTGCGACTACTAAACGCTATAATCTAATAAAGTTACCTCAAGAGACATAGATATCTACACAACTCGTCATCCCGGCATGGATTGCAGGGATCCAGATGCCATTAATGGCAAAACTTAGTATTTACATTCGTGCTGTTCGTCATAAATACACATTTAGTCGTGTTTTTTACATCCAGGTAGTCTGGATTCGCTAAGCTCTAACGGGGCCGGCATTCCATGCCGGAATGACGTCGATTTTTACTTGTAAAGATACCTATGCTCAAGAGGATTGCCATGCCCAAACAAGACTACCCTTATGATGTTAATTTTCCTCTGTCAGCCGAACCTTGTTCTTTGGCAGTTTGGCTGACCACTGCCGATCAAAGCATTTTGTTTCAAGCGCAGACCAATGACTTGCGCTTTACCGATCTCGCCACTGATTTAGCCACGATAACAATTGATACCGGACAGAACTTTCAGGTCATGGAGGGCTTCGGCTTTTCCTTGACAGGCGGTAGCGCCATGCTGCTAAGTCGCTTACCGGACCAGCAAAGAAATTTATTGTTGCAAGAGTTATTCTTGCCCGATGGAAACGGCATCGGTATCAGTTTTCTTCGACTTAGCATTGGCGCGTCAGATCTAAGCGAACGCTGTTTTACCTATAATGACAGACCGATTGGGGAAGCCGATCCGGAACTTGTTTATTTCGATCTTGAGGCCGGTGATCTCGAAGTTCTTCCCCTGTTAAAAGAAATTCTGGCTATCAACAGCAACATCAGGATTATGGCCACCGCCTGGTCGGCTCCAACCTGGATGAAAACCAACCAGAATTTCGTTGGCGGCAAACTAAGTTCGGATTGTTATGCCGTTTACGCCGCTTATCTGGTCAAATATCTGAAAGCCATGCGAAAACAGGGCATCACCGTGCATGCCATCACACCACAGAACGAACCATTAAATCTCAAAAATCAACCCAGCATGATCATGGAAGCCAGCGAACAGGCCGAGTTTATCAAAAATCATTTAGGACCTGCTTTAGTGGCAGCCGAATTGACCGATGTGGAACTGTTTTGCTGGGATCACAATTGCGATATTCCGGAATACCCTTTGGCCATTTTTGCCGATGCCGATGCGCGCCGCTATCTTACAGGATCAGCCTGGCATCTTTACGGAGGCGACATTTCAACGCTGTCCGAGGTACATCAGGCTTACCCGGAAATGAAGCTGTATTTCACGGAGCAGTGGGTGGGCTCGGACGGACAGTTCGGAGGCGATTTATTGTGGCATGTAAAAAACGTCCTGATCGGCTCAATACGTAACTGGAGCCGGGTGGTACTTGAATGGAATCTGGCCGCCGACCCGTTTTGCTGCCCCCATACCCCCGGTGGCGAGGCGCGTTGCGTCGGCGCTTTAACCCTGGGCAACGAGATTGTGCGCAATGTTGCCTACTACGTGATCGCTCATGCCGCAAAATTTGTTAGACCCGGTTCGGTGATGATTGACTCCGGCGACCAAACGATCCTGGCCAATGTTGCTTTCCTTACCCCCGAAGGCAACATCGTCCTGATCGCACTTAATGACAGCGCCGAATCCCTGGCCTTTGCCATTGAATACCAAGGAAAAAAAGTAGCGACCACTTTACCGGCAAGCGCAGTAGCCACTTATGTCTGGCCTGCGGCGTAACATATCTCACCCAAGCACAACATCCACCCGGCGAAATTGACCCTGGCGTAGAGCGCTGACAATCTCGCCTTCCAAAAACTGATTTTCTAAGGTCTGGATGCTACCATCCCAGCCCTGCAACGCAAAACGACAGGGCTTTACTGCGGCTTGACCAAAACAATCCTGGCGCGTTTCGTTAATGTAAACCAACAGGGTTTTTCCCAAAAAGGCACAAGCCGCACTGTCGGCTGGCAATATTTCTTCAGCACCAAAAGGACTGACACATTGCCCGGTACTGGAAAAAAATGACTTGGACAACACCGGGGCGGGTCTGAACAGCAAACGTCCCTGCTCAAACACAAAAGGCGCTGCCCCCAGAAACAAATGTGTCCAAAGGTGCAAAAATTCTACCGTAGCGCCGGAAAGACGCGCCACACATCCTCTTCCGTGTTGCCTTGGATCGATAGCAAATCCGCTACTCACCAGAAAACTGGAGTTTTCTGTGGGATTGCGCCCGTATTCCATCGGCTCATGAAAAGCCACCAGCAGCTTTTCAATTTGTTCATAAAACTCTTCGATTAAGCCGGCCCGGATCATCTCCAACACAAACTTGTAGTGCATGTGCAAAAATATAGAGCCGTTCTCCAACCAACCATAATTAAAAACCCCCATCCGCCCCAGTTCCAGAGCATTTTCGCCCAAAGGTACATTTAATCGGTACATGCCCAATTTTTTATCAAAGAGTTCGGAGTTTCGCACCGCCTCGTATAACCGCCTTACCTCTTCAGGCTTGGCAATACGCAAGGCATGGACAAAGCCTTCAAGAAACAGCGGTAACGATTTTTGCCTAAACCGGGTCACAACCGCCCTGCCCGCTTCGATTTCCTGATACTGCTCGGCCTCATAAGAAAAATAAGTGACTATACCTTCTGGCCTTCGCGCTTTGTTGATGGCAATATCCAAATACTTCGAAACCGTCTCCAGAAAACCTTGCACCGCTTCAACACCAAGCACCCGCTCAGCACCATCAAAACCCATAAATACTTTATTTCGATAGGCTTCTTTTTGACTTCCGCTTTCCTGCCAAAACTCCTCGGCGCTCAGATTGGGCTGCTTTAACAAGAATTCCAAGCCAGCCATAAAATCCGCCAACTCCGCTGGCAAAGCAAACCTTGCTTCAACTTCGACCAGGGCTTTTAAAGTAAAATCCACCAGACGTTTAAGCTCAAGGGTTTCATTCACCGAAGACCCGAAAATACCGGGCAAACCGTTCAAGGCATCACACCAGCCTGGACGATCAGCTTCCATTTCCAGCCCAACCCCGAATGGATCCAGGGAAGACAATTTATTGACCACCAGGGTGATTATTTTTACTGCCAAAGTCGTATAAACAATCTCTCCCAAACCAGCTTGAGCGCGGACTTGATAACGGCGTCGGCTACGAGAGTTGAGCAGCGCCGTTTTCTCGGCGCTATCCTGCACCGCGCCGAATTGGCGAACACCCTCCGGCGTCACCACGTATTTTTGGGCGCGAGGCACTACAAAATGACTGGAATCGAAAAAGGTATAAGTCTTTTCCCTAAACAGGCCGGACAGTCGCTCCGGAAAAATCGCAGCATAACTTATCAGCAAATCTACCAGATATGTCCAGTGATCCGACCAATAGCCCCGATCGAATTCCGCATCCTCTACTTGCTGCGCTTGCGCCAATATTTCTCTGATAATCGGTTCTGGATCTTCCGTAACGCTTTGCAGCAACTGCCATAATTCTGCATACTTAAACTCGCGGAACAGCAATTGTTCCAGATCGGCAAACTGAGTGAAATAATGCGCAAAGGCAAGAGGTATATCCACGACAAAACGTGAGTTTCGTAAAGAACAGGGATTGTAGCCATCCGTCTGAATCAGGTTAAAGAAATAGCGAATGTTTTTGTCATCCAGATCAGGATCGAAGAACAAGTCCATCCGACGGTTTTGCAATACATCCCGAAAATCGCCGTTGCCTTCGGAATACGGCGTATCCTGCAATAAAAAGTCGTTATAATCCCTTTCAAGATCACCGTGTTTGCGTCCGAACAAATACAATTGCGCCGCTCCCGGCACCTCTTTTGGAAAGCCGCCGCGCAAGCCATTATCCAAATAACATTGCCGGGCATGCGCGTCAAACAGCGGTTTGGCCGTCGCGGTAAAAGCCCGTTGCATAATACCTTCTACCAACTGACGATTTTGCGCCCGCTTGGTCTCGAAATAGTCATCGCTGCCTATTTCCGATAACAATTGTTCAAGCACTGACTGCGAGGCTGCATGTCCATAAAGACCATAAAAAACCCGGCTTTCTCCCGGTCGCAACTCCAGGTCCAAAGCCTGGAAAGCAGATGGCGTTTGATTACCCACGACCTGATTTGCAAAATCAAGCGCGACACCTGAAAAAAACCGCTCCGGCCTGGAAAAATCTCCCGCCGCCCCAAAAACCCGCTCTGCATCGACCAGCACACGATTGCGGCTGCCATTTAAAAACCCCGCAAAGAAATTGCAGGCAATCACTTTCTCCACTTGCGGACTGTCAGTAGGCCAGACTTTCAGCCGGTAAAAAGGCATATTGTCCTCCACACCCTCGACCCGCATAAACGCTTCCGAAGTTCGACTCATAAACTTCACAACCCATTGATTCAAACCAAACGGAAGTACTTGCGGTAAACCGTCGACAACTTCAAACTTTCTGGCCTTTCCGGAGGTATTTTCCAGCGTGACCCGGCGCACCAAACCGGCAACCGGCGCTTCGGATAACGTGAACATATCGACCCGAATCTTGAATTCCAGCTGCGGATTAAGCTCTTCCACACCAATTTCATGGGGCGTTACATAAAGGCGCTGAGTAACATCCGGCCCCGCGCCGCGCTGGAAAGGTTCGTAAGTCAGGATTTGATCGCCATCAGTTATCTTGAGAAAGGTACGGAAACCCCGCGATGGCGTAAGCTGATAAGCCTTATCGGCAGGAAAGAATTCCAAAAAAGCACCGTCTTTGTTTCGCACCCCAAAACTGGCCACGGCCTGACCTCGGTTAACATAAAAAACCCAGGCAGGACGCCCGGTGATGCCGGCGATGCCGGGCAAAAAACTGGCAAAAGGCGCAAGGTCATTATACTGCTCAATAACAAAGCGATTATCACCATCCAGGGAATAGTTATTTTTAGTCATAAACTTGTACCATTTGAGCTGGGAGGCAGTCCGGGAACAGACATTTTAGCGAGGGAAAGCCAGTTATAGAATCCTGCGTGACTTAAGCTGGCTATATTGTGAAGCCAAAATTCAGTATCTGCTAACGGTAACAGACAAGATGCGTAAAGTCATCGATAGGTTTATATGGATAACCCTGCCCACCCAAGAGGCTTCTGCACCACATAAAGCGATTGGAAATGGTAACATAGGGTTTAAATACAAAAAAAATACAGTCCATGTTTCCAATCTGGAAAAACTTTTCTATATTTACCAATATTTTAATAACAAACGAGAGCTTTTTCAGGCTCTATTTATTTTATATCAAAATAATATTATTATGCTCAATAGCTTTATTCAGATATGAAAAAATCTAAATCGGCTCACATTAAACAGAAGGCCACCGGAAATAACATTATGAATAGCAACGCATCCTCGATGCCAGATTCAGTTGAGCCAGTTGATCAAACCCCAGAACAAATAATATCCGAGCTGCATCTGCGCCAGATTGATCTTGAAGTGCGGCAGATTGAACTGGAGATTCAGAACGAGCATCTCCGAAACATGCAAATCAAGTATGAGGAATCAAGCAATCATTATAATGATCTGTTTGATAATGCTCCGGTGGGTTATCTCACGCTTAACGATAAGGGACTCATTACAGAAATAAATCTTACCGCAGCAGAAATGTTTGGACTGGCGCGTCAAGACTTGCTGTCGCGTCACTTTACAACACTGCTGACAGCAAAAGACAGCGACCGGTGGTATCTTTTTTATTGTAAAAAATTAGATAACATACAGCGAGAAAAGATCATTCTATCGTTAAAAGATTGCAACAATGTCGATTTCCTTGTGCAGCTAGACTGCCTGTATGTCAATTCAATGTTGCGTATCACGCTAACCGAGATTTCAACGCCAAGACGTTTAGAACCAGCCTCCACAGACGACTTGCTTTTAGCTGAACTTGACCAGATGGAAATAGCGCAACATGCGGCCCAGACGCGACTACACAACATTGCCAGATCATTACCGGAAGTTGTTTTTCAATATTGTTTACGCCCGGATGGGAACGCCTGTTTTCCTTATATCAGCGATGCTGCTTACAATATATTGCGCCTAAGTCCAGATGAGCTGAGAGATAACGCAGACAGATTATTTTATCTTGTTCATCCGACTGATCACGCTGGCTACTGCAAGTCCCTGGAGCAATCGGCGCAAAATTTAACGCCGTGGGACCATGAATATCGGGTGAAATTTGACGATGGCACAACACACTGGCTACTGGCTAACGCATTACCACAGCGCGAAGAGGATGGCTCCACGCTCTGGCATGGTTTTTTTACCGACATCACCCCGCATAAGCAACTAAAAGACCGACTACGTTGCGACAATCTCGCCCTGAATGTGATCTCCCAAGGCGTACTTATCACCGATGCAGACCACAATATCATTTGGGCGAATAATGCCTTTGAATTGATTACAGGCTATAACAAAACCGAAATTTTGGGCCAAAACTGTCGTTTTTTACAAGGGCCATTTACTGATCAGCAAACCCTAAACCAAATACGTCTGGCACTTGCCAATCTAACGCCTTTCTCCGGTGAGCTCATTAATTTGCGCAAAGACACCACGACCTTCTGGAACGAATTGACCATTACACCACTATTTGACGAGCAAGGGCAAATAACCAACTTCATCAGTACCCTTCGAGATATTACCGGCCGCAAGCAGTTAGAAAAACAACTGAAGGTCAGCCATACCTTTACACTTGATATCATTAAATCCCTTAACTCATCGCTGCTTTAAGTAAAAAACCATAACAAGTTAGCTGGTAAACCTAGCTAAAACCTGTGCCAGAAAAATGCTTTAGCGCTGACGGGCAAATTGAATTTCATAAAAAAAATTCCTTTATAGCGGCGCTCTTGACATGACTGGTCTTGTTGATCCATTAATTACTGTAACATTCTCCGCCTTAATTATTCTGCAAAACGCAGTTCAGTTAAGATAGTTGGTGCCTACCCTATTTGGCTTGCAAAGCACAAGCTTGTTATACTAACATTCATGTTAAAAAAGAGAACTCCATAATAACTAAATGAATACCGTAATCCCTCCCCAAATCTCAGCACACTATGGAAAGACCTTTGATATATTGGGTATAAATTTTCCAATACTTGATTATCAATCTACCCTCGAATTATTTAAGAACTGGATTGCGAATCAGGAATCGCATCAAGTGTGTATTGCCAATGTGCACACCGTGGTTTCCAGCCTTAAAGATAAAAAATTAAAAGAGATTAATAACCAGTCATTAATCACCATGGACGGCTTACCGCTGGTTTGGTATGCCCAAGCGGTGCATAAAATAAATATTAAAGAACGGGTTTGTGGCCCGGAATTGATGTTACGCTGCCTGGATGAAGGTAGGGAACATGCCTGGAAACATTTTTTTCTAGGTGGAAAAGAAGAGGTGTTAACCGATTTGGTTAATGCCATGCACTTCCGCTTCCCTGCCGTGAACATTGTTGGCTGGCATTCGCCCCCCTTTCGTGCTCTGTCTACCGAAGAAGATGATGAGCTAATCGCTTTAATCAATGAACATCAACCCGATTTTTTGTGGGTAGGTTTGGGGGCACCCAAACAAGAAAAATGGATTGCAGCACATCTTGCCAAAGTTACAGCTCCCATACAAATTGGCGTTGGTGCCGCTTTTGATTTTAATTCAGGTCACGTCCGCCGGGCACCGACCTGGATGCAAAAATCAGGTTTTGAGTGGTTTTATAGAATATTACAAGATCCACGCTTACTTAAGCGCTATTGCGCCACCAACCCAATATTTCTGGCATTGTTTATGCGCGATTTTATAGCGGTTAATCTGCGAAAACTTATGCGCCAAGCTTGATGCCGTGCCAATTGTGCCTGCATAACGCTAAAGTTCGTTGGACTGAGTGCAATTTAGAGCAACCTATCGTGCTTAATCGCCAAGTATCGAACACTTGAAAACATGTAACCGGCTTTTTATAAGGGTTTAATAGCACCCAAGCCAGTACACCCTTATTTATAACCAACCAAAACAGATGCCCATTACCAATAAAAAAACGCTGGTTGTCATCAGCCTGCTCATACTCAGCTGGGTGATACTGCTTTATATAGAATCATCGCAACAACCACTCAAAATTTTTGGCGAAATCCCGGGATTGGATAAAGTCGCGCATTTTAGCGCTTACTGCATTTTGGCAGTAATGCTACTTGCACTATTAAAAGTAATTAATCAGTATAAAAAAATACCTGTGCTGCCTTTAGTATTAGTCTTCGCCATCCTCGCCGGATTGTTTGATGAAGCCCATCAAGCCTTTGTACCTGGAAGAAACAGCGATTACTGGGATTTAATGGCTGATTTTTGTGGTGCCTTATTTGCCATTATGCTGAACAATAAAGTTACGCGCTTTTATGACTTGAAAATAATTCATCGCTAAATCGAATCCAGTAAACATATGGGCGCGTTCGGCTTAGGCGCCAGCCGTACCCCCTAAAAATATAAAATCTGTCAAACACCTGACTCAAAAAAGGTATCATTAGCCGAAACGCCATCAATCCCGGCTACATAACCAAACCATGGCGCACAAAGGATTTGATGTGCCGCTCTGCGGCATTATTATCAATCTGTAAATTGCCATCTTCAAGATAACGCACCAAGTAGTCCCATTGGTTGATCTCGTAGCGAATCGCTTTGCCTGTGACCCCGAAATGTTCGATTGTCTAGCGACGAACTTTCATCGCCAGCCAGATATATGTGCTGAACATAGTGAAGCGCATCTATCACAAACGATGCGCCTCCTTACGTCGGCAGCATCCTATAGGGCCATAGAATGAGCTGAGCAACATGAAGCGCATCATTCGCGCTCATGGCCTGTTTCATTTCTGGATAATCATCCAATCAGGTAAGGCGTCATCCTTAAGTTGCTCTCCTTCGGTAAATACTTAAACCAACAATGTTGGTTATTAGCGGAAACTGACCAACAAATATGGGTCTCTTGCATTCATTGACTTTGACGAAAAAATCAATAACCCTGATAATGCAAAACAAATACTTATCAAAGTGTAAAACTCATGTCAACAGAAGACGACAAGCAGACTGTCCCCCTGGCAACAGTTGAAGCCACCCAAGCTAAACGTTCAACAAAGTTAATAGCGGATTCTGATATCGCCTCTCTACAGGATATTAATATCAGCTTGCGGTCGGTGCTTGATCAAACCGGTACTTACATTTTTACCAAGGATACGGCAGGTCGTTACACCTTCGTCAATCAAATGATTCAAGACTTGTTCGGCGCATCATTTGAAGAGATTATCGGCAAGGATGACAGTCACTTTTTTGCTCTGGAACTTGCCAATGAGCTCTACATCAATGACCGCCTGGTCATCGATTTGGGTGAATCGGTAGCGAGGGAAGAAACCAATATCGTAAAAGCAACTGGCGATATGCGAATTTACTGGACAGTAAAGAAACCTTTGCGCAATGACAAAGGCCAGATAATTGGGTTATGCGGAATATCCACCGATATTACCCAACGCAAAGCGTTAGATAATGCTTTGCGCGAAAGCGAAGCCCATTTGCGTTTAAGTCAGACCAGTGGCGGTATTGGTACGTGGGAAGCCGATTTGGTTAATAACAGGCAGAAATGGTCGAAAAATTGTACCGTCTTGCTTGGATTTACTGACCATACTGAGCCCAAATGGGATGATTTTTTGAATTTCGTATTCCCTGAAGATCGCCAGAAAGTGATTGAAGCAACACGATTACATATCGAATCCGGTGTCCCCTACGATGTGGAATACCGTACAAATTCCACCGATGGCAGCATCCGCTGGCTTCGTTCCGCTGGACAGGTTGAACGTGATGCAACCGGAAACCCTAAGATCATGCGAGGGATTGTTCAGAATGTGACTGAACGCCATAAAAATCAGCATCGCATAGAACAGCTGCTAGCTGAACAAAAAGCCATAGTTGAAAACCCATTAGTCGGCATATGCACAACGCGGCAGCGCAAGATAGCTTTGGCCAATGCCACTTTTGACACCATGTTTGGCTATGATAAAGGTGAACTGCTTGGAAGCTTAACGCGAAAGCTCTACCTGAGTGAAGAAGACTATCAGGCCATTGGCGCGACCTATGCCAATATTGGAAGCTACGAAATTCTTCGTACCCAGCATGAGTTTTTGCGTAAGGACGGCCGACATATCTGGCTGGATATGAGTGGCGCAATACTTCATAAAGAAACCAATGAATTTCTCTGGATATTTGTTGACGTAACTGATCGAAAGCTTGCAGAAACACAAAAAGAAAAATCCTTATCATTACTTTATGCCACGCTGGAATCCACCAATGACTCCATTCTGGTCGTTGATCTAAACAACACCTGGGTTTTACACAATCAACGATTTCTCGATTTATGGGAGATCACTGACGATATTCTCGCCGCCAAAAATGATAGCGACGCGTTGTCCTATGTATTAAATCAACTGGAAGACGCCAGTGTTTTTTTGACTAAAGTCAATGAGCTCTATACCACACCTGAACTCAGTTCTTTCGATATTCTTCACTTTAAAAATGGCAAAATCATTGAGCGATATTCGATACCACAACGAATTGACAATAAAGTAGTAGGCAGAGTTTGGAGTTTTCGGGATGTAACCGAGCGCACAGTTATCGAATTAGCCTTAAAAAGGGAAAGCGAAAAGAACCTTGCACTCTTACACAATGCCAGCGACGGCATCCACATTC
>CAIKYI010000073.1 GCA_903831545.1 uncultured Methylobacter sp.
AATGGCAATGGCATAAAGTCCGGTTGTCATGGAATGGTTCAGTTGATGCCCAACAAAAATTGCGCTTATGGTATTTAACGCCCACACAGAACCTGCTACTGAACTTTGTTCGTGCTTTATTAGTCGCAGCCTTGGCGTTACTGATGTTCGGGGTTTTGGACAACTTCAGGTTTAAAAACATTCGTCCCGCTACACCTTTGCTGCTGTGGTTTTTACTGTTGCCGACACTATCCATGCAGTGTCCCAACGTTTATGCCGATATTCCGGATAAAGCGCTGTTGGACGAACTCAGAACCAAGCTTCTTGAAAAACCGCTGCCACCCGATTGTTTGCCGAGTTGCGCCCAGATTCAACAAATGAGAATTGCGCTAAATGACAAGGCCTTAAGCATTGTTTTAGTCATTCATGCCCAGCAGGCCGTGGCGATTCCTTTACCCGCCGCTTATGACCAATGGCTTCCCAGCCAAGTATTAGTCGATGGCAAAGCCGCATCAGGACTATTTCGTGATAACAATAATTTATGGATAGATCTGGATATTGGCGAGCACCAAGTCACCCTGAGCGGAACCACGGCGATATTAAGCCAATTTACCCTGCCGTTACCGTTAAAACCAAACTGGGTTAATATTCAACAGCTTGGCTGGAAAGTTATTGGTTTACAGGAAAACAATCAAATTGACGATCAACTGCAATTTAGCCGAATAACTACCACTGCCCGGCAAAATGAAACAACACTGGAACCAAGTGCTTTGCCGCCATTTGTCAGGGTTGAACGCACCCTGCAACTGGGCCTGGATTGGCGGGTTATTACTCAAATAACCCGACTTTCACCAGCAGATACTCCCATAGTACTTGACGTTCCGTTGATGCCGGGCGAATCCGTTACTACCGCAGGGATTCGGGTTAAGAACGGCAAAGTGGAAGTTAATATTCCCGCCCGGCAAACCGATCTGCAATGGCAATCAACCCTGGAAAAATCTGACGCAATCAATTTTATTGCAACCGACACCACGCAATCTATCGACGTATTAAAAGCAGACATCAGCCCTATCTGGCATGTTGAAGCTGATGGAATCGCGATGATTCATTTAAATAATGCTACGCAATGGTTGCCCGAATGGCATCCGTGGCCGGGAGAAAAAATTACTCTGCACATAACCAGACCAGCGTCAGTTGAAGGACAAACCTTAACGATCGACAACAGCCTTTTAAGTATCAGACCAGGGCAACGCACCCAAGATGCTGACTTAAGCCTCAGCCTGAGAAGTTCCCAAGGTTCGCAGCACACTATCACTCTGCCCGAAAAAGCCATCTTGCAAGCTGTCGCGATTAATGGACAAACTCAACCCCTGAGACAAGAAGGCCGAAAACTCACACTCCCGATTAATCCAGGCCAGCAGGAAGTGTCAGTAAGTTGGACAGAAGCAATCGGCATTACCGGCATTATGGCAACACCGATAATTGATTTGGGAATGGCAAGTGTCAACGCCAATCTTAATGTCAGTCTGGGACAAGATCGCTGGGTACTATTTGCCTTTGGACCGCAAATGGGGCCGGCCGTTTTGTTTTGGGGCGAGCTACTGGTTATTTTTCTCTTATCGACAGGCTTGGGCAAAATACCTCTGACACCTTTAAAATCGCGACAATGGTTTTTGTTATTGGTAGGACTCAGCCAGCTACCCCTGCAATCAGCGGCTATTGTTGTTGCCTGGTTAATGTTGCTAGGCTGGCGGACGCAACAGGTTTCAGGTGTTCGCTATTTTAATGCTTTGCAAGTTACCATCGGTGGATTAACGCTGATTTCACTGGGCATTTTGTTTTTAGCTGTCGAACAGGGTTTATTAGGGTCACCCGATATGCAAGTCATTGGCAACCAATCCAGTGCATTAAACTTAAACTGGTATCAAGACAGAAGTCCGGCAATTTTACCTGTAGCAACGCTGATCTCAGTACCTTTGATTGCGTATCGATTGTTGATGCTATGCTGGTCGTTATGGTTGGCGGCTTCCTTACTTAACTGGCTGAAATGGGGCTGGGCATGTTTTTCAAGTAACGGCTTATGGCATAAAGCAGTGGCTAAAAAAATAGTCGTTAAAGAGAACGATAAATGGCTGGCCGGTAAAGACCAGAATTAAATTTTTTGATTATTTAATACCTACATGTCAATCTTCCACTTTCAGCAGTTTTCGGTATTACAAAAAGACTCAGGCATGAAAATCTGCACGGATGCGGTTTTATTCGGCGCTATGGCACCGATTAAACATGGTGCCCAGGTTTTGGATATTGGCGCCGGCACCGGGGTCTTGTCACTTATGGCGACTCAATTGGGTGCCGCGACAGTGACTGCTGTTGAACTGACAAAAGAAGCTTATCAAGAAGCCAAAATCAATTTTGACAACAGCCCGTGGCCAGAGCGATTGATAACTGTACACCAGGATATTCAGAGCTTTGCCTTTAACACTGAACAGCAATATGACCTTATCATCAGTAATCCGCCGTTTTTTGAAAATCACAGTAAAACCAGTGATGCCCTTCGAAATACCGCCAGACACGCAGATCAATTACCCTTTACCGATTTAATCTATGTTGTGGAGCAGCTATTAGCACAACAAGGTTTGTTTTACCTGCTGATACCAGCCCATGCAGTAACAAAATTTTCTGTCCAAGCCTTAGCAGCCGGTTTTTATTTGATCAAGCAAACAGATTTTCAAGGCTATAAGCATACCCCAGCCAAAGTATCAGCACTGACTTTCAGTCGCTCCGCTACTCTTTTTGAAGCACAGTTACTGACAATTTATGAATCTCAAGGCGTCTACAGCCGGTCCAGCGAAGCTTATCTAGCTGATTTTTTGTTACGATTTGCCAAAATGAAGATCTAAAGAATTTATTATCTAAGCCAACCCTAGCACATCGATGACTGATCTGAACTTTTCGGGATGAAAGCATTTTGGAAAAGAGAAAAAATAAAGGCAACCAATTGGTTGCCTTTATTTTTGGAGATGCGGGGCGGGTAACCTGAAGACTACCCGTTAAATCAATTAATTAGGTAACGCTGATAATTTTTGTTGAACCTGAGCCGTAACATCAATTTGTTCGTTGGCATAAATAACACCATCGGTTAATAACAAATCGAAGCTTTGATCTTTAGCTATACCACGGATAACTTCAACGATACGACCTTGCAATTTACCCAATTCTTCATTACGACGAACATTAAAATCTTCGCTGAATTCCTGTTGG
>CAIKYI010000074.1 GCA_903831545.1 uncultured Methylobacter sp.
ACACATTCGCGTAAAATGTCGAGCCGGGTAAGTCGGGCGCATACTTTGTGCCCGACATTTCAACAACGGAATATGTTAATGGTGCTGAGCAATGTATCAATATTATACTTTTATCAGTTGAAAATGTTGGGCAACGATAAAGCGGTTGCCCAACATGCCTTGAGCCATTCCAATTCGGTGTATGGCGCTTCGCTGAGACACCCTACGTGCTGGGTTCCCAAGCTGGAGAGTGGGAACCAGCGCAAATATTAATAACAAGGATGAGAGTAAGCTTAGTTTTAACTTTACTCTGACCCCAGTTATTTTTTTTTATTGATCTGGTAAATTATTTAACAATTGAGAATATTCACGCATTACCCATGTTGTGGCTTCAGACAATTTACACTTTTCAGTCGCGAATGTTGCGTTTTGTTCAGATGAAACTACCATATTTATGGCATCTGATTTTGAATAACAAGAAGCTATTTGTGAAAGTACATACATTTCAAAATTGATAGCTTTTGAAGGATTGTTATTACCCTCCAAATTAATGTTACATTCATGTTTTAACTTATAAGCCATTTTTACTTGAAAAAGACGATTAATTATATTTTCGCCTTGCTCTTGGGTCTTTAATTTACAATTTTCTCCATACGTTGGTGCAATTGAAAGTAGTTTATCATAATCATCAATAACTTTCGCACTTAAGGTATTTGATGCAAACACCAAACAAAATGTAGCCAAAACAGCATTTTTTTTCATTTTATACTTCCCATAAATAAATTTAGTACAGCGCAACCACGTTAAATAGAACACATGAATAAAATTAAGTCTTTTTAAATATTTATATCGAAAATAATTTAATAGTAATCACTTAGTAATTAATTTCCTACGAAAATACTATTCCATTGACCAACAGATTTAATAAAAGTTTGTTCACCGGTAACTATGTTTTTTATAGTTAAAGTTAATTTAGCTGATTCATTAGCGTTTTGTATTTTTATTTTAAATCTAGCTCTTAGTGGAACATTAATGCCTTCATCTGTTTCTCTTCCAATTTTTTGATAGTCAAGTATGTTATACAGACCATAATCATCTCCATTTGTAAGCTCCAGCTCAGTTTTTGTACGATTTTGGCTTTCTAAACATGCAGCAAATATAATAGTACTATTGCCAAAACTACAAGTAAAAGTAGCTACATATGGATATTCTTTAGCGTAATCGGCAATTTGTTTTTCTTTCTGTAATTGAAGTTGCTGGGCAGCTTCAGCGTCATCGGCTATTTTTTTTTCTTTCTTTAATTGACGTTGCCGCGCAGCTTCTGGAGATAAATTACACTCATAGTTCAACGCATCCGCGTATTTAATGCAACCACCACTTTGACCATTTTCTAGACATAATCTTGAAGGCTGATTGACAGCAGGTGTCTTCGCAGACAAATAGCCCATTGATTTACACTGTGCCGATGCCTTATTTAGTGCTTGATCCCATTGTGCTTTTGGCTTCTCAAATAACCCATAACTATAGCCAAGCTGAACAATACCTTCAGAATTATCAGTACCTATTACATCAACAGTTTTAACCACTGAACAGCCAGTAGAAATAACCATCAACATAAAAACAACAGCAATTGATTTTAAATGCATTAATAATATTCCCAATAATTAGTCAAAAACCTCCGGCAAAGCCGGAGGTATGAAAATGTGAACCGCTCAAAGCGGGTTAATTATTTTACCACCTAAAGCAATAGCGACAGCGTATTACGCCACATCGGAGTTCAACATCCAGCGCAATACTGCTATAGCCTATTGCGCCCTGTCTAAGACTTACTGCGTTACAGATTACTCCTTACCGCATTGCCCAAGTTGCTGGGCCGTATTTGATGTGCCAATCGTTTGAATCG
>CAIKYI010000075.1 GCA_903831545.1 uncultured Methylobacter sp.
CTCGACCTAACTTAGCTGCAGCCTAGGTTCTGTTGACGTTTCCTTTAAAAATTTAATATTTAATTATCAATTAGATATGTTTAATGGCTATTTTTATCAATACAATTGAGGCAAGAATGGGCGCTATTTAAAAAAAGAATTTCGACTTTTCAACGAAATAAATATATCAATCATTTTTTATCGATTAATCAGTAGCTTAAAAAATGCAAATGGTTTTTTATAAGGATTTTAAGAATATTTTCACAATCTCATAGCTTCTGTTGACATTTCGTCTAAAAAATTAATATATATTTTCAATTGTATAGATTAATTCATGGTTTTTGTTAATACAATTCAGGTAAGAATGGCCGTTAAGCGCAAGCCAAAAATGGCATACCAACTTTTGGATATCTCTATTCATTATGGAAATATCGATATCCCTTTGATTTATGCTTTTTGAAACGTCAACAGAACCTAGGAGGCTGTCCGGTAACTAACATTATTATCAGCTGACTTCAATATATAGTGTTTTTAAATATTTTAAGATGCTATATATAGTAGGCAAACAACAGGCGAATTAGTTAAACGTTAGTTCTCGGACAGCCTTCTAGTTAGCTAGCTAGCTAACTAACTAGAATAAGTCTGATAGCGCTTAAGAATAGGGGGTGCAAGTGGAGTTGGCGATCCCTAAAAAAGATAACATCCCTTCGAGCGATGTTATCTTTCTTTAAGCGTCCACTTTATAAAAAGTCACAGGCTAATCACTAGCAGATAAATTTTTAATTACGCCAACAAAAGTTCTTTTGAAATTCCCCAGTTACCATCAGTGGCAGCGGGTTCCTTAATCACTAAGGAATGACAGGAATAACGGCGTAATTTATCTCATCCTTATTTAACTTTGCTGCTGTTTTTCCACCAGGTAATCAAGCCAAAGACCAGACAGCTTCTCTTGCACAGTGTTTTGACGTAAACGTGCATTTAAATGAGAAAAATCAACCTTATCCAAATCCTGGTCCTGATCATAGCAAGAATACACAAAGTATTCCTTGCCCGTTTCAGCATCAACATGCTTGCATAAACATTGTGCGCAAATGCCTTTCATCATGCATTGCATTGGTGAATTGATTGAACCAATGGCGTGATGCGCTTTGTTTAAGTAAGGTTTCAAGACATCAAAACGCGCGCTTTTGACTGCCGCCATCATACGATCGGAACCAATAACAATAAGATGATCGACATCAGACAAAGAAATAGGTTGTTCACCTAGATCGCCTTTCGCGTAAGCCATCATACATTCCAGAATATTTCCGACAAAAGTTTTATCCTGTGGACGAGTAGGTGTAATCGCCGAGACGCCTTCACCTTTATCAACCGACCAGATGATAATGTCTGCGGCGGCTTCCACGTCTTCAACTTTAAAGCGATCCTGCGCGAACTTGTAACCGGCAAAGTAAATTACCCGATTGCCTGCAGCTCTTAACGCTTTACCAATAGAAAACAATACTGCATTACCCAGGCCGCCACCGAGCAATAACACGGTTTTCCCCGTGGGTATCTGAGTAGGTGTACCCGTTACTCCCATAATCACTAGTGGATCCCCGACTTTCCAGGTTGCGCAAAGCCGTGAAGATGAACCCATTTCCAGCGCAATCAATGAAATCGTGCCGTTGGCTTTATCGACTTCCGCGCCGGTTAGGGCAATACCTTCGGCAGCCAACACCGTACCTTCGACGACTGGCGCGAAAGCCTCATAGTTTTGTACGCGGTAAAACTGTCCGGGTTGGAATTTTTCCGCCGCCATTGGCGCTTTAACCACTACTTCAATAATAGTAGGCGTCAGTCGGTTAATGGCTACGATAGTTGCATTAAATGCAGCATCCAAACGGGCAAACAAAGCTGTTAAGGCGGCATCGCGTTCCGGTTGTTGCAGTGGAGTTAAGCTCTCCAACTGCTTCTCAAACAGCTTGACCACATAAGGATAACCATTTTTGGCGCTGGCCATCGCTTTAACCACGTTACCGGCGTAAACAGGATGGTTGTCGCCATAAAAACTGATAAATTTACCGTCTTTTTGATAAGAGGTTAGCGGTGCGGGTTTGCCCAATTTGGGCGTCGCGTCATCATGCATGGCCACTAATTCGACCGCATCGTTAGTCCATTCAGGTTCATAACGCTGGAAAAACCATTTATCCATGACAAACGTATCGGGAAATTCGCTTTGATAAATAGTGTTCGGCGAAGTGCCCGCTGCGACATACAAGCTTCGTAACGGCACCGTGATCGTTTGACCTGAGTTGTTCCAGCGCCCGCCTTCCAATACCAGTTTTTCAAATTCAACGGCATTTAAATGACCGTATTCATCTTCCTGGGCTGCCAGCGGACTCATGCCTTCAGCCAGGGCAATTCCCTCTTCCAGAGCTTTGACAATTTCTTCATGGTTTTGACGATAGGCAGGCGCATCGTGAATGCCTTTGCGATAAAACAAAGTCACGCCGCCCCAAGCCTCAACCAGCGGCGCAAAATCAGGTAACTCGCCTTCAGTTTCGGCGCGTTGACGTTCAGCAGCAATGATTTTGCCGTGCTCCAAAACTCATCCAGTATTAGTATTTCTTCCTGATCGTAACGACCACGAACAGTTTGCTCGCCATACAATCCAACCCGCCGCTCAAAACGATGCAGAATTTTTTCGACTTGCACCGGATAATAAGCCATCAATTCGGTTGCGGTATCCATAGCCGTCAAACCGCCACCGATAACACCGGCCGGCAAACGTACCTGTAAATTTGCCAGCGAAGAGTCTTTAGCCGCACCGGTTAATTGCAGGGCCATCAAGAAATCCGAAGCTTTGCGTATACCGCGTGTCAGATTGTTTTTCATATCGATAACGGTGGGATTTCCCGCTCCGGAAGCGACACAGATATGATCAAAGCCCATGCTCCAGGCGTCTTCGATAGTGACAGTGCCACCAAAACGAACGCCGCCGTATGAACGAAACGCTGTACGTCTTTGCAAGGTCAGATAGATGACTTTTAGAAAGTTTTTGTCCCAACGCACGGTGATTCCATATTCCGCAACACCGCCAAAACCGGCCAGGATTCGCTGATCAAGCTCCTCGTAAAAATCCTGAAAATTTTCAATCGGAACTGGAAGATTTTGGCTGTCACCGGTCAAAGATACAGGCAACGGCTCCAGCTTTAGTCCGTCAATGCCGGCGACACCAAAACCCTCATTTAACAAATAATGACTCATGGTATAACCGGCCGGCCCCAAACCAACGACCAGCGCGTTTTTGCCGTTATAAGGCAACATATACGGACGCTTGACGTTTAACGGATTCCAGCGGGTCAGCAGGCTGTAGATTTCAAAACCATAAGGCATGAACAACACATCAGTCAGCACATTGGTTTCAATTTGCGGAATATCAACCGGATCGGTTTTTTGATAGATACAACCTTTCATGCACTCGTTGCAAATACGATGCCCGGTACCGGGACACATCGGATTATCGATCACAATAATTGCCAACGCGCCAATATTGTCGCCGTTGCGCTTGACCAGATGCATTTCCGAAATTTTTTCATCCAAAGGACAGCCGATGGTGGTTACACCCAGCGGATCAACCTTGAAAGTGTTGGTTTTTTTGTTGCGCATGCCTTTAGAGCAGGAATCGGTGTCGCGCTCATGGCAATAAATGCAGTGATTGACTTCAGACAACACTTGACGCTGAGTATAACGGGGATCGGTCAGCTTAAAACCGTCCCGACGGCGACGGTGTTCCTGTTCGCCCATCCAGGCTTTAAATTCGCCACGATCAATCAGCTCATGCTCAACCAAGTGATCAAAGTCACGCTTGGACGGCAATTTAAAACTCGGCCAGTCAGCTACCACATCATTATCTTGTTGCGCGACGACACTCCAGCGATTAACGA
>CAIKYI010000076.1 GCA_903831545.1 uncultured Methylobacter sp.
AACCTAAAGAATCTAATTTTTTTACCATATTTTTTATTAAGATACTGATTAAAAACAATAATATAAAAACCTTGGCTGCACTGCCATGCTTTTTTAAAGTTATTTTTCAAACCTTTACAGACAACCATTCTGACGCCGGGGGCATATTGATGATATGAAAATCTTTGATGTTGGGCTTAATTATACAAAGACTTACGATAGACTGAGCTTCCGTAACCAACTCATTGCCCAACTTTTATGCTACCACTGATCGTCACAAAGCGGGCAGTCGTGCAGATCAGTTGTTGGTTTCCAGGGATCGTCTAGTCAAACATAAAAAGCAATCTGTCAATAACCTGCATCAGAAGTTATTGAGAGATTTTGAGTCTAATGTGCAAATAAATTAATTCAAGATATTATATTTTTTAGCCCATTATCTGCTTCGCTAACTGACAGCCCGCCTCATATAGAGGATGGATAACAAAATTGGCGCCCATTCTTTCCAATGATTGTTTTTCTTCACCATGTAAACAAATAGTGCCAATTTGACCACTAAAGCCTTTGTGACGAAGTTGTTTAACAGTTTTAGAACGTATTTCGAATTCAGGCATTGTAAGTAAGATACCTTTCAGGCGCTTTAACGGTAATCGATCCCACAATTCACTATCTTCAGCATCACCGTATACCACACGCAATCCTTTACGTAACACTTTTTCCAATACAATAGGATCGGAATCTAATCCTACCACCCTATTGTCTTCCTGGTGTAATGTCAGATAGGCTGCAACTCCTGTACGGCCCATACCTACCACCAACCACTCAGCCATACCAATGGATTCTGGCAAACGATCGGGATTTCCTGATTTCTTTTCTAACTTCGATAAATAGGGTTCCAATCGTGAAAAAATTTGATTAGAAAATCTATTTAGAGGTGCAGCAACAGCTAAAGAACCTGCAACAGCCAAACTAATAATTGCTTTCCACTCAGCTGATAATAATTTAGCAGTCACCATCGCATTAGTCGTAATTAAGGCAAACTCACTATAAGTCATCAGTGCAAGAGAAGAAACAAAGGCAGTTCTGGCACGCAGACCTGAAAACAAAAATAGTACAAAAAACAAAACACCCTGCAATGGCAATAGTAATAATAATTGGACTGCCTGGGATATATCTTGGCTATTCGGTAAGTCTGTTAATCCTATTTGCAAAAAAAATGCTACCAGAAGGATTTCCTTTAACCCCCAAAGTTTATCAGCTAAATCATCAGATTTAGGATGTGATGCCAACATGATTCCGGTTAACAATGCACCAATATCTGAGGAAATAGATACTGATTCAGCTAAAAAACCACCAGCTAGCGCTAAGGAAACACCAAATAACAATCGCAACTCATCAGCACGGCTAATATTTAGCAAAAAGTGCGCTATGGGTCGTAATATTGGCAATAATAACAAGCCTAAAGCCCAAGGACTGGGTTGCTTACCCTCTGTTATTGCCAATAAAGCAATGGCGACAATGTCCTGTAAAATCAGAATACTTAAGACATCACGCCCATGTAAACTGGATAGTTCACCATTGTCTTCCAATACTTTTATTGCGAGAACTGTACTAGAAAAAGCCAGACTGGCTCCTAATATTAAAGCTCCGGTTACTTTTTCACCCAACCCAAAAAAAACAGCTCCGGATACTCCGCTAACAATTAATAAATGCAAGCCTCCTACACTCAAAACCTCTCGACGCAATAGCGAACTTAACTTGATCTTTAAGCCAACCGTAAACAGTAAAAGCTCGATCCCAACATCAGCTAGGTGGGTTAAGTTGTGCATAACCTCTACATTTAAGAGATTCAATACATATCC
>CAIKYI010000077.1 GCA_903831545.1 uncultured Methylobacter sp.
CATCAGCAATGACCGCCTTTGCTACCCGTTCGGCCTTCAGGCCTGTTTTGGCAAAAAGCTGGATTTCGCAAGGGGAGCCCATCGCTTGAAAAGCATAGCGATAATAACTTGGATTTTTCAGAGTGGGACTCGCTAAGGTAAAAAAGATGGTGTAATCATCTTGTAGGGGCTGGTATATCAACCCCGACACAGATTTATACAAATATTAGCGGATATTAAACGACTGTGTAACCTGCGCTGCAACTGAATAATGAATATTCCCCGCCTGATTGGCCGCGATGGTACAGGTTCCTAGAGCTCTACCGGTTACGACATTGCCACTGACCGTACAAATCGCCGGTGTAACAGAACTGAAAACCACCGGATTTCGCCAGGTGAAGAAAGCTGAAATTTTGGCACCGTTGGGAACCGAAACAATACCGGTTTTACCTCTGGCAATCGATGGCGCTACGCCAAAGGCTAAAACTTGGGGGTATTTTTTTATCAAAAATGTTTTTGTAACCTGGACAGCCGCAAGGTAATTATTGTTACCCGCCTGATTGGCGGCCAGGATACAATTTCCTGCCGCCCTGCCAGTGACGATATTGCCACTGATTGAACATATCCCAGGTGTAGTAGATATTAAGCTGACCGCAAGACCGGAAGTAGAGCTCGCCGTAATCGCTCCAGTTTTGTTTACTGCTATATCCGGTGCAACACCAATATTGATAGATTGTGTCGCTACAACGGTGACAGATTTCGTTGCCTGAGTAGCGGCCAGGTAATTGGCATTACCTGCTTGATTAGCGATTATGCTACAGGTACCTAAAGTAATTCCGGCAACAGTGCTACCACTGACAGAGCAAATTCCGGGGGTGGCCGAAGTAAAGGTTAGCGATAGTCCTGAGGACGATGAGGCAACAATATTGCTGGTTACGCCTACAAGGATATTTGGCATGGTGCCAAAAGTTATGGTTTGGCTGCCGCCGATACTGATCGATTTTGTCTTTTGGGGAGCTGGATTGTAATTGGCATTACCCGCCTGAGTGGCAGCAATAATGCAAGTACCAAAAGCGATACCAGTTACGTTTGTCCCCGTAACAGAGCAGATACTAGGCGTAGTGGAGCTGAAGATCACGGCAAGCCCGGAGCTGCTGGTGGCGCTGACTGTGGTGCTGGTTCCTGTTGCCAGGGTTGCTGCTATGTTGATAGTGCCAATGGTTTGATTCAGCGGCGCGGGAATTGCGCTAAAGCTCAATTGACCATGCAGGCCGCTTAAAACAAATGAAGCCTGTGATCCAATACCGTTTAACGCGCCGGAAGCGGCAATCGTATAATTACCGGGTTGCAAGGTAATGGTTAGGGTTTGCAAGGTATCGGCGGCGCTCAGTGAATAACCATCTGCGCCTACCTTACCCCGAAGGGTATGCACCGCCGTATTAAACGCCAGGGTGCTCCAGTTGCCTGAGGTGTTGCCGTCTCCCCAGCCATGCAAGGCGTCAAACTGGCCCGTATAGGTTGGCGCGCTTGGGCCGGTATTGCGGTAAGGCGCGGTATTGCCTTGAACGTCCGTCACAAAGCCGGTATCAAAGGCATTTTGAACTTTTGTCGACAGACCTACTTTTGGATTTAATACATCACTGGCATCATCATGCCCTTGGTAACTGACAACGCCGTTGTACAAAGTAAAGCCATTGTCAATAAAATTACCAGTGCCATCATCAACGTTCCAGCTGATATTGACAATAGCTGCTTGCGCCAGACGAAAGTTGAAAAAATCAACTTTATGGCTATCACCTAATGTAGAAGTAGTGCCTGTACCCCAGCCAAAATCAGTCACGTCTGTAACATCAACCGTCGCTGTTCCCACTCCAGTTGCGGGATTATAAGTAATATTGGTAAAGCTGCCGACACCCGCCATATAATTTTGGTTGGCGCCAGTCCATTGGGTGGGATCATTGAGCGGGCGGTCAGAACTGGTGTTAGATGCTACGCCTACGCCATTGCCAGTAACAACGGGATTTGCGCCATATTGCGCGGTAGATGCGGTTTTACCCGAAGACGTCAAATCTGAAATTTGTACGCCTTGGTTAAGGTCATAATATTCAATATGTGCCAGTGCTTGCTGGCTAAAGCCCATCAAGGCGATAGTGAAGGCAAGGGCCATTTTTATATGTGAGCCGGGTTCTGTTTGAA